>NZ_JBEPQI010000017.1:0-193461 GCF_040547725.1 Bradyrhizobium sp. LA2.1 | reverse complement strand
CCCACGGCCTGCAACGACCTGGGGGTTTGCGGGCTCCCGTCCGTCACCGCAACGTCTACAATAGCAGACCTGCGGCGCTTCGACTTACAAGGGGTATCTCTCCGCGCGTGACTCTCTTACTTCTGAATTCGCGGAAACAACCCCTCATCCGGCGCTTCGCGCCACCTTCTCCCACAAGGGGAGAAGGAAGAGCCGCCTACACCGGAATCCGAACGCTCGCCCTTAATCCCCCCATCGGGCTGTCGCCGAGGGTGATGTCGCCGCCATGCGAGCGCGCGATGTCGCGGGCGATGGCTAGCCCCAAGCCCGTGCCGCCTTCGTCCTGGTTGCGGGCGTTGTCGAGACGGAGGAACGGCTTGAACACCTCTTCGCGCAAGTGCGCGGGAATGCCGGGGCCGTCGTCCTCGACCGTGACGGTCAAATAACGGTGATCGCGCTGGCCGTTGATGGCGATGCTCTTGCCGTAGCGCGCCGCGTTGGTGACGAGGTTGGCGAGGCAGCGCTTGAACGAGGCCGGCTTCACGGTCACCACGGGCAGGCCGTGGAACGCGACGGTCGCGGTGTGGCCGTGGCGCTCGGCGTCGCTGCGCAGCTCCTCGAGCGCCTGCGCCATGTCGGTCGGCTGCGACTGCTCGCCGGAATCGCCGCGGGCAAACGCAAGGTAGTCCTCCAGCATCATCGACATCTCGTCGACGTCCTTGCGCATGCCCTCGAGCTCTGGGTTGTCGCCAATCAGCGCCAGCTCGAGCTTGAACCGGGTCAGGATGGTGCGCAGATCGTGACTGACGCCGGCAAGCATCGCGGTGCGCTGCTCCATCGTGCGCTCGATGCGTGATTTCATCTCGAGGAAGGCGACCGCCGCGCGCCGTACCTCCCGCGCGCCGCGCGGCCTGAAGTTCGGCGCCTCGCGGCCCTTGCCGAAACTTTCGGCGGCGTCCGCCAGCCGCAGGATCGGCTTGATCTGGTTGCGCAGGAACAGCACGGCTACGATCAGGAGGATCGAGGAGGTGCCGACCATCCAGAACAGGAAGATCTCCGAGTTCGAGGCATAGGCGGCGCTGCGCTGCGCGAACACGCGCATCACGGCATCGTCGAGCTGGATCCGGATCTCGACGAGGTTGGAGCGGCCGACGGTGTCGATCCAGAACGAGCGTCCGATCTGGCGACCGAGCTGCACCGACAGCGTCTGGTCGAGCAGCGAGAAGAACGGTTTTGGGCCCGGCGGCGGCATGTCGCCGGCGGGCAGGAAGTCCACCACGAGGCCGAGGCGCTGCTGGGCGATGCGGCGGATCTCGTTGCGGTCCTTGTCCTGCGGATAGCCCTTGTAGACGTCGATCAGTGCGGCGATGTCCTGCACGACAGCGGCCGACAGGCGGCGCGTCACCGTGTTCCAGTGCCGCTCCATGAACACGAAGGCGACGACCGATTGCAGGATCACCATCGGTACGATCATGATCAGCAGCGCACGCGCATAGAGGCCGGTCGGCATCCAGCCCTTGAACGCGTTGCCCATCCAGCCATTGGCGGCGGAGACGCGGCCGGCGGCGCTCTTCAACAGCGTCAGGCCGGTATCGATCGTGCTCATCGGTCGCGCTTCACTGCTTTATGGCGAGGCCACCAGGCGGTAGCCGATCCCGCGCACCGCCTGGAGGAACAGCGGATTGGCGGGATCGGTCTCGATCTTGCGCCTGAGGCGGTTGATCTGCACGTCGACGGCGCGCTCGTTGACGCTGCCATTGCCGGTGAGCGCGCTGCGCGGCACAGTCTCACCCGGCGTTTCCGAGAGAATCCGCAACATCTCGCGTTCGCGGTCGGTGAGGTGAATGACCTCCTCTCCCTGGCGCAGTTCGCCGCGATCGAGATGGTAGACGTAAGGGCCGAACGCGATCTTCTCCACCGCGGCGGTTTGCGGCGGCGGTGCGGCGCGCTTGAGGATGTTGTTGATGCGCAGCGCAAGCTCGCGCGGCTCGAACGGTTTTGCCACGTAATCGTCGGCGCCGATCTGCAGGCCTTCGATGCGGGCTTCGGCCTCGTGCCGCGCCGTCAGCATCACGATCGGCACCGAGGATGAGGTCCGGATGAAGCGGGCGAGGTCGAAGCCGGTCTCGCCGGGCATCATGACGTCGAGGATCAGGAGATCGAAATGCAGGCCCATGAGCTTCGAGCGTGCATCGCCGGCGCTTGCCGCGGTGGTGACGCGATAGCCTTCGCTGGCGAGGAAGCGCGACAACAGATCGCGGATGCGGCGGTCGTCGTCGACCAGCAGCAGATGCGGCGCATCATCGGCCGGTTCTACCGGCGGGCGGGCGAGCGTGGCAGCGAACGGCACGTTCACTCCTTTCCGTCCTGATTGACGTTGGCGAAGATCGTCTCCAGCACCTTGTCCGGATCGTCGCGGTCGATCATCGCGCGCAGGAAACGCTTGACGGTATCGGCATCCTGCGGCGCCAGCTCGGCGAGCGCCTTGGTGATCCGCGTGGTCTGGAGCCCGGCGAGCTTCTGCACCAGCGCCTCGCCCTTCGGCGTCGCGTAGAGCAGGCGCTGGCGGCGGTCATTGTCGCCGGTCTTCTGCACGATATAGCCCTCGTCCAGGAGCTGCTTGAGCACGCGGCCGAGCGACTGTTTTGTGATGCGCAGGACATCGAGCAGGTCGGCGACCTTGAGGCCGGGATAGCGATAGACGAAATGCATGACCCGGTGGTGGGCCCGGCCGAAGCCGAAAGCCTCCAGCTCCTGGTCGGGATCGCCGACGAAATCACGATAGGCGAAGAACAGCAGTTCGATGATATCCCAGCGCAAATTGCCTCCATCGCCTGCGGCCGGCCGCGGCTCGGCTGCGTCTTCAGAGGGAGTTGCGAAATTTATGTCAGGCATATTGACGTATCTTGGGTTCAATGTTACAAAACGATCAGCCCGCACGAAATTTTAGATCGCTTCGCGTCGGGTGGCAGTTCTAGGAGCGGCCGGAGAGAGCCGGACAGGCGGCGACGGCCGAAGCAGATCTACCGTGCGATTGTCGAGCGGCATTTCGGCAAAACATACTGGACTTCCGCCTTCCGCAAAAGCATGTCCTCGGCGACATGCTGGCCACGGAAACCGGCCGTAACAAGGCTGGCGGCGGTCCAGCCACAACCTAATCAAGCCAGCCGGGCCCAAACAGGGCAGGCGGGCGCCAGAACAGCGCCGCTACCGGCAGCGGGAGGCAAGGACATGAGTATGAAATTCGACATCCAGCCCGCATCCAATCCGACATCCGAGAAGGACCGCGTCGCCAAGCTGGTGGATCCCGGCTTCGGTCGGGTTTTCACCGATCACATGGCGATCGTCCGCTACAACCAGGCCAAGGGCGGCTGGTACGAAGCACGCATCGAGGCGCGCGCCAACTTCCAGCTCGATCCGGCCGGCGCGGTCCTGCACTACGCGCAGGAAATCTTCGAAGGCCTCAAGGCCTACAAGCGTGACGACGGCGGTGTGAACCTGTTCCGCCCCGACGCCAATGCGCGCCGCTTCAAGGATTCCGCCGACCGCATGGCGATGGCGCAGCTGCCCGAGGACGTCTTCATCGAGGCGGTCGAGCAGGTCGTGCGCATCGACCGCGCCTGGATGCCGGGCGGCGAGGGCAGCCTTTATCTGCGCCCTTTCATGATCGCGAGCGAGACCTTCCTCGGCGTCAAGCCGTCGTCCGAATACATCTTCGCGGTGATCGCTTCGCCGGTTGGCTCCTATTTCAAGGGCGGACCTGCGCCGGTCTCGATCTGGGTCTCGGAGAACTACACCCGCGCCGCGATCGGCGGCACCGGTGCCGTCAAGTGCGGCGGCAATTACGCGGCGAGCCTGCGTGCGCAGGCCGAAGCGATCCAGCACGGCTGCGATCAGGTCGTCTTCCTCGACGCGGTCGAGCGCCGCTACATCGAGGAGCTCGGCGGCATGAACGTCTTCTTCGTGTTCGAGGACGGCTCGCTCTCGACGCCGCCGCTCGGCACGATCCTGCCCGGCATCACCCGCGACTCCATCATCGCGCTCGCGAAGGATGTCGGCAAGACGGTGCGCGAGGAGCCGTACTCGCTCGACCAGTGGCGCAAGGATGCGGCAAGCGGCAAGCTGAAGGAAGCGTTCGCCTGCGGCACCGCTGCCGTGATCTCGCCGATCGGCAAGGTGCGCTCGGTGAGCGGCGATTTCGACATCAGCGGCGGCGCCGCCGGCCCCGTCGCCACGGGCCTGCGCAAGCAACTCATCGACATCCAGTACGGCCGCACCAACGATCCGCACAACTGGATCAAAAAGGTGTTTTGATCGACGGCGATTACGTTTCCCCTCTCGCACAAGGGAGAGGGGAAACGCGCAACGTTTGTGGCTTATTGCGCACTGAACGCGCTGCTGCCGACACGCGACAAAGCCAGGAGACATCGAAGCATCCTGGACATCGCGAACATGGCAACAAAACTCTCCCAGCCCATGAAATGGGTCGTTCTCGCCGCAATCACCGGCGTCAGCGTTTTCGGCATCCTGACCATCGGGCCCATGCCGGAGGTCGTCGCACAAGACCGCTCGCCGATCGTCGACGTGCGCACCACCGATCCCGAGATGAACACCTCGATCGCGCGCGCCCGCGGTACGCTCCCGACCTTCTGGGCGTCCTATGACGCGCCAAAGCCGTCGGAGACCGGGCACGCCTTGAAGGTGCGCTTTTCGACCCGCAGGGGCGGAGAGCATATCTGGATCGGTGACGTGAAGAAGCTGCCGAACGGCACCTATTCGGGCCTCTTCGCCAACGAGCCGCGCGATCTGCCGGGCAAGCGGGCCGGCGACGCGGTCAAGTTCAGCGAAGCCGACATTTCAGACTGGATGTTCATGCGCAACGGCAAGATCGTCGGCGGCGAAACCATCAAGCCGACGCTGAAGTCGCTGCCAAAGGCGGATGCGGATGCCCTGAGGGCCCGGATGGAGCAGCCGTAGGTTCTCTTCCCCTCTCCCTGCCTGCGGGGCGAGGTAAAGCGAACTTCGGTTGCCGCTTTGCGCGTCGGCTGGTAAACGCCGCGCATGGCCGAGAAACCCAAAAAACCCCAGAAACTGAAGGCGCGCCTGCCGCGCGGGCTCGAGGATCGCGACCCCTCAGCGATCCGGGCGACGCGCGAGATGGTCGAGAAGATCCGCGCCGTCTACGAGCTCTACGGGTTCGAGCCCGTGGAAACGCCGGCGATGGAATACACCGACGCGCTCGGCAAGTTCCTGCCCGATCAGGACCGTCCGAACGAGGGCGTGTTCTCGTTCCAGGACGACGACGAGCAGTGGATCAGCTTGCGCTACGATCTGACCGCGCCGCTCGCGCGTTACGTCGGCGAGCGATACGGCACCGACGGTCTGGTCCTGCCCTACCGCAGCTACCGCGTCGGCTACGTGTTCCGCAACGAGAAGCCCGGCCCCGGCCGCTTCCGCCAGTTCATGCAGTTCGACGCCGACACGGTCGGCTCGGCGACGCCGGCGGCGGATGCCGAGATCTGCATGATGGCCGCGGACACCATGGAGGCGCTCGGCATCGCGCGCGGCTCCTATGTCGTGAAGGTCAACAACCGCAAAGTGCTTGACGGCGTGCTCGAGGCCATCGGGCTCGGCGGCGACGAGAACGCAGGCCGCAGGCTGACGGTGCTGCGCGCGATCGACAAGCTAGACAAGTTCTCCGCCGACGAAGTGCGCAAGCTGCTCGGTCCCGGACGATGGGATGGCGGGGAAGAAGGCAAGGGCGACTTCACGAAGGGCGCCAATCTGAGCGACGCCGAGGCCGACGTTGTTCTCGCCATCACCAAGCCGCGCGACGATTGGAAAGACGCGATCGCCGCGGCGGAAACCTACCTCGCCAAGAGCGAGATTGGTCAGGCCGGCGTGAGCGAGCTGGAAGAGATTGCCAAGCTGGTCACGGCGTCGGGTTACGGCGCGGACCGCATCAAGATCGATCCCTCCGTCGTGCGCGGCCTCGAATATTACACCGGCCCCGTCTATGAGGTTGAACTGCTGCTCGAGACCAAGGACGAGAAGGGCCGGCCCGTGCGGTTCGGCTCCGTCGGCGGCGGCGGACGTTACGACGGACTCGTTTCGCGCTTCCGCGGTGAGCCAGTGCCGGCGACCGGGTTCTCGATCGGCGTGTCCAGGCTCCAGGCCGCGCTGACGCTGCTCGGCAAGCTCGACACGCGGCCCGAGTTTGGCCCCGTCGTCGTCACCGTGTTCGATCGCGACCGCGTCGCCGACTATCAGAAAATGGTGGCGTTGTTGCGCACCGCCGGCATTCGTGCCGAGCTCTATCTCGGCAATCCCAAGAACATGGGCAACCAGCTCAAATATGCCGACCGCCGCAACTCACCTTGCGTGATCATCCAGGGCTCGGATGAAAAGGCGCGCGGCGAGCTGCAGATCAAGGATCTGATCGAAGGCGCCAAGGCCGCCGCCGCGATCGCCTCCAACCAGGAGTGGCGCGAGAGCCGCCCGGCGCAGTTCTCGTGCAGCGAAGCCGACCTCGTCGCAAAGGTGCGCGAAGTCCTGGGCCGCCATGACGTAAAGTGGGGATAGCCATTCCGGAAGGCCGTCACGCCCGGGCTTGTCCTGGGCATCCACGTCTTGTTTGATGGCGACCGTCAATGGCCGGTGTTCGGCCGCAAGGGAGAGAACGATGCCTGAGATTACCGTCAGCATGGCCGAAGGCCGCACCGACGAGCAGAAGGCCGGCATGATGCGCGACATCACCCAGGCCCTGGTGAAGAATCTCGGCGTCGATGCCGATGCCGTCGTCATCCAGATCAACGAAGCCCCGCTCCGTCACAAGATGAAGGGCGGCAAGACCTTTGTGGAGCGCGCGGCGGCTGCGAAGAAGTAGCCAGCGCTATATCGGCAGTCTCCACTGTCGCCCCCGCCGAGTGCGCAATTGCGCACGAAAGCGGGGACCCATAACCACAGGGAGTGGTTATTTGGCGAGCTGGTAACTCCGAGTCTTCGCCAAACTACTCCCTGTGGTTATGGGTCCCGGATCAGCGCTCCGCTTCGCTGCGCTTGTCCGGGACGACAGCGGAGTTTGAGGCCCCCATGGACGCACGCGACTTCATCAAGGTCGGCATGAGCGCCGAGCGCACGCTGGTAGTGCCGGCTGAGCGGACGGTCGGGCATTTCGTGCCCGGCATGCCCATGGTCTATGCGACGCCGATGATGATCCTGGAGATGGAGATGACGTCGGGCGATGCGATCCGCGCCGCGCTTCAGCCGGGCTGGGTCACCGTCGGCACCGAAGTCGACATCCGCCACCTCGCAGCCGCTCTCGTCGGTGCGACCGTGCGGACCACCGCGAAGGTGGTCGCGGTCGAGCGCCGCGTCATCCGCTTCGAGGTCGAGGCCTTCGAGGGCACGCGCAGGCTCGGCGAGGGCCGCCATGCGCGCGGGCTCGTGAATGTCGCGATGTTCAACAAGCGGCTCGGGGCGTAGCGGCGAGCGTGAATGCCGTCGGGTGGGCAAAGGCGCGAAGCGCCGTGCCCACCATCTTTTCGGGATCGCGAACGAAGTTGGTGGGCACGCTTCCGCCTTCGCTCGTCGAGCTTCGGCGGACAAGCCGCTTTGCCCACCCTACGACACCTGCTTACTTCGCCAGTTCCTTCGACCGCTTCGTCGCGGCCGCGATCGCGCGGATCATCAGATCGCGCAGGCCCGGCTCACCCATCAGCACGCCGAGTGCCGCGGCCGTGGTGCCGCCGGGCGAGGTGACATTCTGGCGCAACGTGCTGGACGGCAGCTCCGACCGATGCAGAAGTTCACCAGAGCCGGCGACGGTTTCGCGTGCAAGCTTCGTCGCCAGCGCCTCGGGCAGTCCGGCCTCGACGCCGGCGCGCGCGAGCTCTTCGGCGAGCAGGAACACATAGGCCGGGCCTGAGCCGGACACCGCTGTGACCGCATCCATCAGGCCTTCATCCTCGACCCATTCGACCGAGCCGGTAGCGCGCAGCAGCGCATCGGCCACGGCGCGCTGCGCGGTGCTGACGTTCTTCGCCGCGACGGCGACCGTGATGCCGCGGCCGATCGCGGCCGGCGTGTTCGGCATCGCGCGCACCACGGTGCCACCGCAGACCTCTTCGAGCGATGCGATCGTGGTTCCCGCCATGATCGAGACCACTGAGGTCTTGTCCGAGACGAATTGCTTCAGCCCGGCGCCGGCCTCGCGGAACATCTGCGGCTTCACCGCGACGACCAGCGTCTCGACCGTACCGACGGCGCTGACATCGGGATTGAGCGCAACGCCGTTGGCGGCAAGCGCGGTGATCTCAGGTGAGATGTGCGGATCGATCACCGCGACGCGACGCGGGTCGAGTCCGCCCGAAAGCCATCCGGTCAGCATCGCGCCGCCCATCTTGCCGGCGCCGGCGAGGAGGATGGTGCCGGTGATGTTCTTGAGAGTGCTGCTGTCTGCCACTGTGGTCACCACAAACAAAGGTGTCGTCCCGGCGAAGGCCGGGACCCATAACCACAGGCGGTTCTAGTGGATGGAGGGCGGAGCAACAAGCATCGCGCGATACGGAGAAATCACACGGTTTGGGTCCGGATCTGCGCTCCGCTTGTCCGGCACGATGCTGAGGAGGGCGCGCGCGCCCCTCACCATCTTGGAGAGAGGCCTTACGCCTCTCCCACCGTGTCGAACATCGCCGCGTCCATCGCCTGCGCGGTGGTCTTGCCGGCCCACACCACGAACTGGAACGCGGGAAAGTAGCGCTCGCAAGCGTGGATGGCGCCGGCGAGCATGGCTTCGCATTGCGCGGTCGAGGCGGTGAGCCCGCCCGGCAGCACCAGGGCCTGACGGTGCATGATCATGCCGGTGTTGGTCCACAGGTCGAAATGGCCGACCCACAATTGCTCGTTGACCGCAGCGACCAGCCGTTGCACTTCGCTCCGCCGCGCAACCGGAATCTTCATGTCGAAGGCGCAAGCCAGATGCAGCGCCTCGATCTCACCCATCCAGGTGAAGGAGATCTGATAGTCGGTCCATTGTCCCTTGGAGACAATCGTGAGCTCGTCTTCGCCGGAGCGTTCGAACGGCCAGTTGTTGCTGGCAGCGATGTCCTCGACCACCGCGAGCGGGTGATTTCTGGAATCGATAGTGCCTTCGAGCAGGGACATTCCGTCTCGACCTCTTGCCTTTTTGTTGTCTTTGATACGCACGCGGTCGGCCCGGCGCGCTCCCTCAACGTCGCTGTCGCGATCCCCTCGGATCAGCGCGAGCCTGTCGCGGATCAAGTGATGTGATTTGCGGAATCTGCGCAACTGGCTGCCGAGTCCGTCCACAAGCCAGGACTCGTTCGTCCACAGCTCATCTCCGCCACAATTCTTAACGAATGAGAACAAATCGGAATCGGATTCGCCGATGGCGCGCCAATCGTTAATTCCGCCGGGCGAGGCCACACCCGTCATGGCGGCATGGGACCATGCGGTTTTTCATGCGGAACGCGCTTGCTGCGGCCGCCGGGTGGCGTCATATTTCCGGTCAGGCCGTTCATCCCGGGCGGCCGATGTTCTCAGGGCGGGGTGAAAGTCCCCACCGGCGGTAAGGGTCGCAAGGCCCAAGCCCGCGAGCGCCTTCCCCCAAGGATCTTCCTGAAAAGGAATTTTGCCGAAGGGAAGGGTCAGCAGATTCGGTGCAACTCCGAAGCCGACGGTTAAAGTCCGGATGAAAGAGAACGGTCGGTGGCAGACGCATCGCAAGGTGCGGCTGCTTGTCGTTCCGTATGCCCTGATTCTGGTCCTTTGAAGGAAAGCCATGAATCAGATGTTGCAAGACCCCCAAACCGAAACTTCCGAAGTCACCCAACCGCCGGTTCCGCAGGATCCGGCACCCGAGCATCCGCGCTTCGCCAAACCGCAGCGGGTGGCCTTCGTGCAGGCCTGCTGGCACCGCGACGTGGTCGAGGAGGCCCGCATCGCCTTCGTGAAGGAGGCAGCCGCGCGTCACCTCAATCATGTCGACGTGTTCGAGGTGCCGGGCTCGTTCGAGATCCCGCTGCATGCGCAGATCCTCGCCAAGACGCGGCGCTACACCGCGATCGTCGCGGCGGGCCTCGTCGTCGACGGCGGCATCTACCGCCACGAGTTCGTCGCCGACACCGTGATCAAGGCGCTGATGGACGTGCAGCTGCGCACCGAGGTGCCGGTGTTCTCGGCGGTGTTGACGCCGCAGCAATTCCACGAGACCGAGGTGCACTACGATTTCTTCCGCAGGCATTTTGCGATCAAGGGCGTCGAGGTCGCCGCAGCCTGTGCCGAGACATTGCTCGGCCTGGAGCGCCTGCGCGGTCAGGTCGCGGCGGGCATTGTGTAGCCGTCCGCTCACACGCCGCTGATTGTCAATCCCGTCGCCGTCCCTATAAAGTCGGCGGCGGGAGGAGGCCGTGCCGTGGAGACGGACGGCCGACAAGATCATGTTCGAAGGACACGATCCCTATCTCGTCGCGCTCTCTGTGGCGGTCGCGAGTCTGGGTGGCTATACCGGCTTTGCGCTTGCTGCTCGCATCCGCAACACGCCCGGCGTCAGCAACCGCGTTCTGCTCGCGGGTGCGGCCGCGTTTCTGGCCGTCGGCATCTGGACCATGCATTTCGTCGGCATGCTGGCCGCGCCGCTGCCGCCGGACACGGTCTATCTCGTGCTTCCCACCATCATCTCGTTCCTGATCTGCGCGCTGGTGGTCGGCATCTCCTTGTTCTTTGTCTCGATCGGCGAGCCATCCCTGAAGCGAGTGGCCTCGTCGGCCGTTTTGCTCGGCGTCGGCATCGCCAGCATGCATTATGTCGGCATCCACGGCCTCGCCGGTCATTTCAGTATCGTCCACGACCGGACCATGGTGCTGCTCTCGGTCGTGGTCGCAATCGTCACGGCCTATGGCGGCCTGCGCGCCTTCCTGGCGCAGCAGGAGGGCGTCCGGCTGATCGTCAGCTCGATTGTTTTTGGCGTCGCCGTCTCCGGCATGCATTACACCGCGATGCTGGGCATGCATTTCGAGCCGCTGACCGGTGCGGCGCATCACCACGCCGGCGGCGGTCTTGCCGCGTCGCAACAAATCCTGTCGATCATCGTTGCGGTGCTGTGCTTCGTCATCGCAGCCGGCTTCCTGCTGTCGCTGGTTCCCGACCAGCGGCGTCAGACTTCGACCTCTGTTGCCGCCGAACCGGTTGCTTCGCCGGTCGCGGTGGCCGCCATCGAACTGATCGCTGCGCCGGCCGCAGCTCCGCGCCCGGTGGCCCCGCTCGGCGGTCTCGGCCAGCCGCCCCGCGCGCCGGTTCCCCGGTTGCCGGTCGAGAGCGCCGACGGCACGCACTTCATCGAGACGGCCAATGTCCGCAGCGTCCGGGCCGACGCGCACTACACCCGTGTTCACGACGGCACCCGCGAGCGAATGTGCCCCTGGTCGATCTCGGAGGCCGAGGCCCAGCTCGATCCCTCGCTGTTCCTGCGGGTGCACCGCAGCCATATCGTCGCGATCCCCCATGTCGCGCTGGTCCGGAAAGAGGGGGATGGCGCCGTGCTCGAGCTCGACGGCCCGTCGCCGCACCGGGTGCCCGTGAGCCGGGCGAAGATCGCCGAGGTAAAGGCGCGGCTGGGGCTGGCGAACCGGCGGCACGCGTAGAGTCGGGCCGCCCGGGAGGCGCGTTCTTTCTTACCCTCCCCTGGAGGGGGAGGGTCGCTTCGCATGGAGCGGAGCGTAGTGCGGAGCGGGGTGGGGTGACGGTCCCTCCGCGATGAATACTCCCCGAGTGGAGAGATCACCCCACCCCGCCCGTGCTTCGCGCGGTCGACCCTCCCCCTCCAGGGGAGGGTAAGTGGCCGCCGCGCCATACGTCGCCAAACCTGACGCAATTCGTGCGTTCCCCGCCGCAACTCGTGCGAAATCCGCTGTTCCGTGCCCGAATGATTGCGGGGCGCCCCTCTCGGAGTGACCGTCCCCTCCAACGTCCGCGCCGTCACGCGCCAGAGGACGACGAGGAGGAGATGATGATCCCAGGCTCATTCAGCTATCACCGGCCGGCGAGTGTCGCCGATGCCGTCAAGCTCTTGGCAGACCTTGGCGAGGATGCCCGGCCGCTGGCCGGCGGGCACAGTCTGGTGCCGATGATGAAGCTTCGGCTCGCCACCCCCGCCCATCTGATCGACCTGCACGGCATCGCCGCCCTCAAGGGCATCAGCCGCGACGGCAACAATCTGGTCATCGGCGCGATGACTACCCAGCACGAGCTGCTGGCCTCGGACGACGTCGCCAAGTCGATGCCGATCCTGCATGAAGCGGCACTGCTGATCGCCGACCCGCAGGTGCGCTACCGCGGGACGATCGGCGGCAATGTCGCCAATGGCGATCCCGGCAATGACATGCCGGCGCTGATGATGACGCTGGGTGCGACGTATCGCCTCGAAGGCCCGGGTGGCTCCCGCGACGTCGCGGCGGCCGACTTCTATCAGGGCGCCTATTTCACCGCGCTCGAGCCCGGCGAGATCCTGACCTCCGTCTCGGTTCCCGTGCCCGCGGCCGGCCACGGCTACGCCTACGAAAAACTCAAGCGCAAGGTCGGAGACTACGCCACCGCCGCCGCCGCCGTGGTTCTCACCATGTCCGGCGGCAAGGTCGCGACCTGCGCGATCGGGCTCACCAACGTCCACGAGACGCCGCTGCTGGCCGCCGATGCCGCCAAGGCCGTGATTGGCACCAGCCTCGATGCGGCGACGTTGAAGAAGGCCGCCGCTGCGGCCGCAGCGATCATGGCGCCAGCTGCGGATGCCCGCGGCCCGGTCGAATACCGAAAACATGTCGGCGGCATCATGGTGACGCGCGCGCTTCAGCGCGCCGCCGCTGTCGCGAAGTAAGGGAGGGGGATCGATGGCCAAAACACACGTCACCATGAAGGTGAACGGCGCCGAGGTCGAAGGCCTCGTCGAGCCGCGCACGCTGCTGGTGCATTTCATCCGCGAGAATCTGCAGATGACCGGCACCCATATCGGCTGCGAGACGACGCATTGCGGCGCCTGCACCGTCGATATCGACGGCATGTCGGTGAAGTCCTGCACCATGTTTGCGGTGCAGGCTGATGGCTCCGACATCACCACGATCGAAGGCATGGCCAATGCCGACGGCACGCTGTCGGCCTTGCAGGAAGGTTTCCGCATGATGCACGGCCTGCAATGCGGCTTCTGCACGCCCGGCATGATCGTCCGCGCGCATCGGCTGCTGAAGGAAAATCCCTCGCCGAGCGAGCCGGAAATCCGCATGGGCATCTCCGGCAACATCTGCCGCTGCACCGGCTACCAGAACATCGTCAAAGCCATTCAATACGCCGCCGCCAAAATCAACGGCGTGGAATTCCAGGAGGCCGCAGAATGAACGACCTCACTCCCACGCGGGAACAACGCACCGCCGCACTCGAAGGCATGGGCTGCAAGCGCAAGCGCGTCGAGGATATCCGCTTCACCCAGGGCAAGGGCAATTACGTCGACGACGTCAAGCTGCCCGGCATGCTCCACGGCGACTTCGTCCGCTCGCCGCATCCGCATGCGCGCGTCAAGAAGATCGACGACAGCGCGGCGCTGAAGGTGCCCGGCGTGCTCGCGGTGATCACCGCCGAGACGCTGAAGACCGTGAACCTCGCCTGGATGCCGACCTTGGCCGGCGACGTGCAGATGGTGCTCGCCGACGGCAAGGTGCTGTTCCAGAATCAGGAGGTCGCCTTCGTCGTCGCCACCGACCGCTATGCGGCCGATGATGGCATCAACGCGGTGATCGTCGAATACGAGCCGTTGCCGCCACTGGTCGATCCCTTCAAAGCGATGAACGCGGATGCGCCGGTGCTGCGCGAGGATCTCGTCGGCAAGATGTCCGGCGCGCATGGTCCGCGCAAGCACGACAACCACATCTTCGAGTGGACCGTCGGCGACAAGGAGCTGACTGACGCGGCCTTCAACAAGGCCGAGGTCAAGATCAAGGAGATGATCTCCTACCACCGCACCCATCCGTCGCCGCTGGAGACCTGCCAGTGCGTCTGCTCGTTCGACAAGATCAAGGGCGAGCTGACGATCTACGGCACGTTCCAGGCCCCGCACGTGATCCGCACGGTGGTGGCACTGATCGCCAAGCTGCCGGAGCACAAGATCCACGTCATCGCGCCCGACATCGGCGGTGGCTTCGGCAACAAGGTCGGCGCCTATCCCGGCTACATCTGCGCGGCCGTAGCCTCCATCGTCACCGGCAAGCCGGTAAAATGGGTCGAGGACCGCATCGAGAACCTCACCGCGACCTCGTTCGCGCGCGACTATCACATGACAACCGAGGTCGCCGCGACCAAGGACGGCAAGGTGACGGGCCTGCGTGTGCACGTGCTCGCCGATCACGGCGCGTTCGATGCCTGCGCCGACCCGTCGAAATGGCCGGCCGGCTTCTTCAACATCGTCACGGGATCCTATGACTTCCCGACCGCGCATCTCGCTGTCGACGGCGTCTACACCAACAAGGCGCCGGGCGGCGTCGCCTACCGCTGCTCGTTCCGCGTCACGGAGGCCGCCTACTGCATCGAGCGCGCCATGGATATCCTGGCGCAGAAGCTCAACATGGACCCCGCTGAACTCCGGCTGAAGAACTTCATCAAGCCGGAGCAGTTCCCCTATCACTCGGCGCTCGGCTGGGAATACGATTCCGGCGACTACCACACCGCCATGCGCAAGATGATGGAGACGACCGGCTACGCCGCGCTCCGGAAAGAGCAGGCGGAGAAGCGCGCCGCGTTCGCGCGGGGCGAGACCCGCGAGATCATGGGGCTCGGCATCTCCTTCTTCACCGAGATCGTCGGTGCTGGCCCGTCGAAGAACTGCGACATCCTTGGTATCGCCATGTTCGACTCCTGCGAGATCCGCATGCACCCGACCGGTGCCGGCATCGCGCGCATGGGCACCAAGAGCCAGGGCCAGGGCCACGAGACCACCTGGGCCCAGATCATCGCGACCGAGATCGGCATTCCCGCTGACAACATCATGGTGGAAGAGGGCAACACCGACACCGCACCTTACGGGCTCGGCACCTACGGCTCGCGCTCCACACCGGTGGCGGGCGCCGCGATTGCAATGGCGGCGCGAAAGATCAAGGCCAAGGCGCAGATGATCGCAGCCTACAAGCTCGAGGTCCACGAAGACGACCTCGAATTCGACATCGACGGCTTCCGGGTGAAGGGCCTGCCGGAAAAATTCATGTCGATGAAGGATATCTGCTGGGCGGCCTACAACTCGGTGCCGCCAGGCATGGAGCCGGGGCTGGAGGCGGTCAGCTATTACGATCCGCCCAACATGACCTATCCATTCGGTGCCTATCTCTGCGTGATGGACATCGACGTCGACACCGGCGTGTACAAGGTCCGGCGCTTCTATGCGCTCGACGATTGCGGCACCCGCATCAACCCGATGATCATCGAGGGCCAGGTGCATGGCGGCCTCACCGAAGCCTTCGCCATCGCGATGGGCCAGGAGATCCGCTACGACGAGGTCGGCAACGTCGTCACCGGCTCGTTCATGGACTTCTTCATGCCGACCGCGGTGGAGACGCCGCATTGGGAAACCGACTTCACCGTCACCCCATCGCCGCATCACCCGATCGGCGCCAAGGGCGTCGGCGAAAGCCCGAATGTCGGCGGCGTGCCGGCCTTCTCCAACGCCGTCAACGACGCGTTCTCGTTCCTGGGCAGCACGCACATCCAGATGCCGCACGACTTCTGGCGCAACTGGAAGGCGGCGAAAGATCTCGGGGCGGTAGCGTAGCGATGAAAGGCCGCGACGAGATCGCGCAAGCACTGGCCGCATCGGGGTATATCGCCGATGCGGACCTCGCGACTGCGATCTCGCTGATGCAATTGTTGCGGCGTCCGCTGCTGCTCGAAGGCGAAGCGGGCGTCGGCAAGACGGAAGTGGCAAAGGCACTTGCAAAAGTGCACGTGACCGAGCTGATCCGGCTGCAATGCTATGAGGGCCTCGACCAGTCCGCCGCGATCTATGAGTGGAACTACCAGCACCAGTTGCTGGCGATCCAGGCCCATCGTGGCAGCGATAGCATCGAGGACCAGGTGTTCTCGGAAAAATACCTGCTCGAGCGCCCCTTGCTCGCCGCGATCCGCCGGCCGAAGGCGCCGGTGCTGCTGATCGACGAGATCGACCGCGCCGACGACGAGTTCGAGGCGTTCCTGCTGGAGCTGCTTTCGGACTTCCAGGTCTCGATCCCCGAGCTCGGCACGATCGCGGCCGTCACCATCCCGCATGTCGTGCTGACCTCGAACGGCACGCGCGAGCTCTCCGACGCGCTGCGCCGGCGCTGCCTCTATCATTATGTCGACTATCCCGACGTCGACCGCGAGACCCGCATCATCCTGGCGCGCGTCATGGGCGCCAGCCCGTCGCTGTCGCTCCAGATCGCGCGCATGGTCGAGGGTGTGCGCAAGGAGGAGCTGCGAAAAGTTCCCGGTGTCGCGGAGACGCTGGATTGGGCGGCAGCTCTCGTCGGCCTCGACGTAACCAATCTTCACGACGCGCCCGAGACTGTGCATGAGACGCTCGTCTGCCTGTTGAAGACTCACGAAGACCGCGCCCGTGTCACGCCAGAGGTGACACAGCGCCTGCTGGGAAAGGTCGCATGAGCTGCTGTGGCTCCAGCCCCGGATATGATGACCTCAACGAGGTCTCGCGCCTCGTCTCCGCGAGGCTTGCCGCCTTCCTGCGCACGCTGCGCGAGGCCGGCTTTCGCGTCGGGCTCGCCGAAGGACAGGATGCGGCGACGCTGATGTCATCGGGCTATGCGGCGCGGCCGGGTCTGCTGCGCGCGGCGTTCAAGCACCTGTTCTCGGCACGCAAATCCGACTGGGACAAGTTCGACGGTCTGTTCGACGCGTTCTGGTTGGGCAAGCGCGTGCGTTCGCGCTCCCGCACGATTGGATCAACACCGGGCGCCAGCAATCCCTCGCTGAAGAGCTTGCAGGATGCCGCGGCGGAGCAGGGCAGTAACCAGTCCGCTGTCGACCAGCTTCCGTCCTCTGACGACGCGCCGGAAGGCCGCTCCGGCGAGGGCCGCATGGAAGGTGCTTCACGCGCCGACAATTTTGCCGAGGTCGATTTCAGGAAGCTGAGCGACCCAGACCAGTTCGCGCAGGCCCATGAGGCCGCAGCAGCGCTCGCCAAGGCAATGCGCACGCGGCTGACCCGGCGCGATCTCGCGCGCCGGCGCGGCTATAGGCTTGATCTCCGCCGCACCATCCATCGCAACATCAGCCATGGCGGCGTGCCGATCAGCCTGGTGAAGCGCCAGCGCAAGGACAAGCCGCTGCGGCTGGTCGTGCTGCTCGATGCCTCGGGCTCGATGAGCATGTATACCGCCGTGTTCCTGCGCTTCATCCACGGTGTGCTCGACCAGTTCCGCGAGGCCGAGGCGTTCCTGTTCCACACGCGCCTCGCCTACGTCTCCGACGCGATGAAGGAGAAGGACGCCGGCCGCGCGCTCGACCGGCTCTCGATCATGGCGCAAGGCGCGGGCGGCGGTACGAGAATTGGCGAGAGCCTGCAAACTTTCAACCGCTGGCACGCCGCGCGCGTCATCCATTCGCGCAGCTGCGTGATGATTGTGTCCGACGGCTACGAGACCGGGGATGCCGCATTGCTTGGCCGCGAGATGGCGGCGTTGCACCGGCGCTGTCGCCGCATCGTCTGGCTCAACCCGATGATGGCGTGGGAGGGCTACACGCCCGAAGCGCGGGGCATAAGAGCTGCGTTGCCGCATGTCGATCTCTATGCGCCCGCGAATTCGCTGCAAAGCCTGCGAGCGCTCGAACCCTATCTGGCGAAGCTTTGAGGAGGCTTCCGATGACCGCTCATGTCGAAGTGCTTGATGTAGTCGCTCAGATGAAGGCCGCCGAGCGTGCCTTCGTGCTCGCGACGGTGGTGCGCACGGTGTCGGTGACCGCGGCGAAGGCTGGCGCAAAGGCGATCATCGCCGCCGACGGCACCATCGTCGCGGGTTGGATCGGCGGGGGCTGCGCCAAGGGCGCGGTGCTGAAGGCGGCGCGCGAGGCGCTCGCCGATGGCGAGCCGCGCATGGTCTCGGTGCAGCCGGAGAACCTGCTGGCCGAGCTCGGCGTCAGCGCGGGCGAGAGCCGTGACGGCATTCGCTTCGCCAGCAACATGTGCCCGAGCAAGGGCACGATGGACATCTTCGTCGAGCCGGTGCTGCCGCATCCCTCGCTCGTCATTCTCGGTGCGAGCCCGGTGGCGCTGTCGCTCGCGGCGCAGGCGCGCGTGCTCGGCTATCACGTCACGTTTGCCGCGCCCGCAGCAGATCTGACGGCGCAGCCGGATGCCGATGCGGTCATCGATGGCTATCACCTCAGCGAGCTTAACGACGCAAAGCGCTTCGTCGTGGTCTCGACACAAGGCAAGGGTGATGAAGCCGCGTTGCGTGCCGCGGTCGCAACCAAAGCCGACTACCACGCCTTCGTCGGCAGCCGCCGCAAGATGGCTTCGTTGCGCGCGAAGCTTCTCGCGGAAGGCGTCAATGCCGCCGCGATCGACGATTTCAAGGCGCCGGCCGGCCTCGATCTCGGCGCCATCACGCCGGAGGAGATCGCAATGTCGATCCTCGCCGAGATCACCAGGGAACGCCGGCGTGGCCAGCGCGCGGCCAATCAAACAGCAAGCAGAGAGTGAGACACCGATCATGCAGATGAACGACAGCCAGCGAATTCCCGCCTCACGCGAGCAGGTGTGGGCGGCGCTGAACGATCCCGCTGTGCTGAAGCAGTGCATCCCGGGCTGCCAGTCGCTCGAGGTGACCGCGCCGAACGAGATGACCGCGACGGTGGTCTTCAAGGTCGGCCCGGTGAAGGCGACGTTCAGCGGCAAGGTGACGCTGTCCGATTTCGATCCGCCCAACAGTTACCGTATCTCAGGAGAGGGCTCCGGCGGCGTCGCCGGCTTCGCCAAGGGTGGCGCGGTGGTGCGGCTGGAATCCGAGAGCGCCGACGTGACGGTGTTGCATTACGAAGTCGATGCGCAGGTCGGTGGCAAGCTCGCGCAGTTGGGAGCGCGGCTGATCAATTCGACCGCGACGAAGCTTGCGGGGGAGTTCTTCAAGTCATTTGCGGACGTGGTGAGCGCGAAGGTCGAGGCGCAATAGGTCTCGTAGGGTGGGCAAAGCGACTTGTCCGCCGTAGCTCGAAGAGCGAAGGCGGAAGCGTGCCCACCATTCTCTATCGCAAACAAAGAAGGTGGGCACGGCGCTTTGCGCCTTTGCCCACCCCACGATAGTCGCGCAAGCCGCCATCACCCCAGCGACACCCCCGCCTTGGCCCGGCTGATCCCCAGCGTCAGGATGCGCTGCAGGAGATCCGGATATTTGAGCCCGGCATGTTGGGCCGCCGTGGCGAACTCCTGGCTCTTGGCGATCTCGGGGTTGGGATTGGCTTCGATGAAATACGGCGTGCCGTCGGCGGCGAGACGAAAATCGATGCGTGCGTAGCCGTCGAGGCCGAGTGCCCGGTAGATGCGTTTCGCGGCGCGCTGGATGCGGGCGGTGACTTCGGGCCCAAGGTCCTTGGCCGGCCCGTCGACGATGCCGAGCTTCTCCTGATAGTCGGTGTCGTGCTTGGCTTTCTCCGTGGCGATGTGCCGTGATCTGCGCCCGCCCATGCTGCCGAATTTCAGTTCCCACACCGGCAGGACGCGCAGCCGGTTGTTGCCGAGCACGCCGACATAAAGCTCGCGCCCCTCGATGAACTGCTCGGCGATGGCGGCGGATTCGACCCGCTCGTGGATGAAGGCGACGCGCTCCGCGAGCTTCTCGTCGGTATCGACGATCGAGGCCTGCGAGATGCCGAAGGACCCGTCCATGTTCAGGCTCTTGACGATCAGCGGCAGCGCAAGGCGCGTCGGGCGATTCACCTTGCGGCGCATCGGGAAGACGGCGAAGGCCGGCGCCGCGATCCGGCGGTGATGCACCAGCGTCTTGGACAAATCCTTGCCGCGCGCCAGGATCAGGCCGCGCGGATTGCACCCGGTATAAGGGACCTTCATCAGCTCGAGATAGCTGGCGATGTGCTGGTCGTAGGCGACGTTGTTGTGGAATTCCTCCAGCAGCGTGAAGACCACGTGCGGCTTGAATTCTTCGATCGCCTCGCGGATCGGCTTGATCTCGTCCTGCGCACCGAGAGCGCGAACCTCGTGGCCGGCCGCGCGCAAGGTGCTCACCACGTCGTATTCCGTTTTCCACGCGTTGATTTCCTGCGGCGTGTATCCGTCGGAGGAGTCCGGAGGCATGAAGTCCGGATGCATCAGCACCAGAATGCGTGAGCGTCTCATAGCGCGATCCATTTGCGCCGAGACGGGCCAAACAGCGCGTGCATCGTCTTGGCGGTCACGAGGACGGTGAAATCGAGAACGAGCTTCTGTTCGGGGCCGACGGCTCGCAGATCGAGCTCACGGCAGCGGGAGATCATATCATCGAGCACGGCATCGAGCGTGAGCTGGTTCTCGCCCGTCCACCGCGCGACCAGCTGCCTGATCTGCGCGCGGTGACGCCTGATCAGGGCCGAAGCCGGCTTTGAGCGGTGATGCCGTGGATCGGCTGAAAACAGCCGGGAGAGGTCGCGGTCGTAGGTCTTCGGCGCTGTGAAGGCGTAGAACGCCTGCTTCTTCTTGTAGTGGTCTTCGAGCGTCTGGCTGAGCCGGCCCAGCGTATCGACACGCTCCCGCGTCGTGATCAGCGGCCGCTTTCCCGCAATCTCGTGCATCAGCTCGTCGACATATTCGAGCTTCTTCAGCGCCGGCCATCCGGCATATCGCGTCCGCCAGTTCGAGCGTGGGCGCAGCCACACCGCGAAGGTCTCGGCGAAGTCTTCATCCGGATGGCTTTGCGCGTACCACAGCCGGAGGTGCTGGACGTAGCGCCTGCTGGCAGGATTGGGCCGGTAGTAGCGCGGGTAGTGTTTCGACGACGGGCCGAACAGCTGCTGCCAGCGCCGGCGGCGCTGCAGCTGATAGCCGTGCTGCACGGCATGGCCGGCCTCGTGACGGAGGATACCCATGCACTCGCGCCAGGTTCCGCCCTCGACGTCGAACATCATCTTCTTCTCGAGCTTCATCAGACGGGGATGAGCGAGATAGAAGGGGATGGCGATGCCCGGCACATCGCCCGGACTGAACCATTCGCTCGAGATCCATGTGTGCGGTCGCAGCCGGATGCCCCGCTCTTCGAGCTCCTCATGGAGCGTGCTGACGCAGTCCTCGAGCCAGGTGCCTTTGACCGTAACCCTCAGGCTGGAGAGGCGCTGCTTGAGCAACTCGTCATCCGACAGCTTCTCCCAGGCAAATTTCCGGCGCGGCATCAAGAATCCAGGGGGGCAGAGATGACTCGGTATCCGGATGATGTCATGGGCGGTCGTTGGCAACAACCCGGGGGGCTGCGTCGTAAGGGACGGACGGCGCACGCGCTCCCTCGCCCCGCTTGCGGGGAGAGGGTGGGGTGAGGGGAGTCTCCACGGGGCGGTGAGAGTGAGACTCGCGGAGAGTCCCCCTCACCCGGAATTCAGGCTTTGCTTGAATTCCGGCCTCTCCCCGCAAGCGGGGAGAGGCGAAGAAAAATCAGTCGAACAGGCTCGACACCGACTCTTCCGCCGCGGTGCGCGCGATGGCGTCCGAGATCAGGCTGGCGATCGGAAGCGTGCGGATGTTCGGAGCCTTGGTCACCGCCTCCGTCGGCAGGATCGAGTCGGTGATCACGAGCTCCTTCAGCTTCGAGCCCGCGATGCGGGCGGCCGCGCCGCCGGAGAGCACGCCGTGGGTGATGTAGGCGTAGACGTCCTTGGCGCCCTTGGCGATCAGCGCGTCGGCCGCGTTCACCAGCGTGCCGCCGGAATCCACGATGTCGTCGATCAGGATGCAGGTGTAGCCGGCGACGTCGCCGATCACGTTCATGACCTCGGATTCGCCCGCCCTCTCGCGGCGCTTGTCGACGATCGCGAGCGGGGTGTTGATGCGCTTGGCAAGGCCACGTGCGCGCGCCACGCCGCCGACGTCAGGCGAGATCACCATCGTCTTGGAGAGGTCGAACTTGTCCTTGATGTCGCGCACCATCAGCGGCGCCGCGTAGAGATTGTCGGTCGGGATGTCGAAGAAGCCCTGGATCTGGCCGGCATGCAGGTCGAGCGTCATGACGCGGTCGACGCCGGCCTGCGTGATCAGGTTGGCGACGAGCTTGGCCGAGATCGGCGTGCGCGAACCCGATTTGCGGTCCTGCCGGGCGTAGCCGAAATAGGGCAGCACCGCGGTGATGCGGCGTGCCGAGGAGCGGCGCAGCGCATCGGTGATGATCAGCAGTTCCATCAGATGGTCGTTGGCGGGGAACGAGGTCGACTGGATGACGAAGGCATCCGAGCCACGGACGTTCTCCTGGATCTCGACGAAGATCTCCATGTCGGCGAAGCGCCGTACCACCGCCTTGGTTAGCGGCAGGTCGAGGCCTTGCGCGATCGCCTGCGCGAGAGCCGGGTTTGAGTTGCCGGCGACAAGCTTGATGGAGCCGTTCTTGGCCGACATGGACGCTTCCTCCCGCGCTTTGCTGGATACGACGTTCAACATCAGAGAATACCCACTGGAAGCACGGTTACGACGGGCGAGGAAATATCAGGCCGGGGCCTGCAATGGCAACCCGGCATGCTACGTTTTCCCTCCGAAATCCTGAGTCGGGCCAACGGTTTGGCGGCAACTTGGGGCCGTGGTTTCGCGGGGGTTATCGCTCGGCGTAGCCGAGCGCCGAGGCCGGCATCTCGGCCGCCGGAGCCTCCGGGATCACGCTGGCCACCGCCGGGCCCCGCAAGCCGGGAACAGTGCCCGGCGCGTCCGGGGTTCCGTTGATCATGTTGGAAAGTCCGCTGAATCCGGCCTGGGCGATCTTCCGCAGCACCAGGTCGTCGGCGGCGCCCCAGGGATCGCGGCCGCCCTTGGCGGCGGTCAGTTCCTCGCCGGAGAGGCGCAATGCCCGCTGCTGATTGGCGTCGTAGACGTCCCAGACCCAGGCGATCACGGTCTTGCCGCGCACGATTTGGGCGGAGAGGTAACTGCGCACGCGATAGGCAGCCGTTCCCTCGCGGGAGACGACGGACAGGCTGCGCAGCTTGGATTCGCTGTCGAGCACGCCGACCATGCGGTCGAACACCTGCGGGGGCGGCCCGTCGATCGATTCGAAGGCCACGGTCGCCCCTGAGCCGGTACTCGGCGCCATCGCATAGGAGTTGGCGGCACCGCCGCCGCCGGCGCAGCCGCCAAGCGCGACCGCCGCTGCCAGCAGCATGACCGCCAGCACACGCGAACCCGCGCGGCCCAGGATGAATGACGCGTCCCTCATTATGGGGGGCAGCGATATCGTTAAAACGCATTAACGTCTAGGGCGGGAATGCTACATCGGCCCTCTGGAGCGCATCGGGGCCGGGGCCGGTGGGCGGCCCGGCCGCGATGTGCATGCTCGCTCAGGCTGCCAGATGATGGCGCATCGCAGCCTGGATCCACACCCATTCCCGGTTTGGGCTGGTGTCCGGGGACTGCCCTCTCATGATGGCCACCAGTTCCCAATAGCGGTTCGCGCGAGCATCGTGCCGGACATATTTCGTGCGCATCCAGTTACGGAAGCCGGCGTCGGGCTTCTGGTTCATCAGGCGAGCCGAGATCTCCAGCCAATCCCGCGCCAGCTCATTGGCTTGCGCGGATGACGGTTCAAGCCCCTGTTCGATGGCTTGGTTCGCCCTGAGCACTATGGCGTCGCTTGCTTCCTGACAGGCCTTCATATCGATGACCTCGCGATCCCAGACATCGCCGGCGTTGGCTCGCATATTGGCGATGAAGGAGGGATCGCTCAGGAGCGCTGCAAGCTCGATCCATGCGTCGCATTGCTCGGGCGTTGGCGCGTCGGGCAGTTCCGGGACGGTCGCTTCCACCATCTGGCGGACCCATTCCTGATTGATGTTGATGCCGTCGGACACTCTTTCAAAAAAGCGTTCAACCACGTTGCGTCGTTCCACGCGGGACAGTTGCGTCATGCTCCAAAATCTCCTCAGATCGGCTTCGGTGAGTTGCGGTGAACGCAACGCAGCCCGCAGCGCGGCGGCGACGCGGCGCTGGGCGGCGATCTCCGCCTCCAGCGCTTCGAGCCGCAGCTTCAGAGCCTCGGCAAGCGACAGCTCCTGGCAGAGGACCTCCCGGATCGCATCCAGGCCAAGGCCGGCATCACGGAGACAGCGGATGAGCTCCAGTCGGACAAGTTCGCTATCCGTGAAGACGCGGTAGCCGCTCGCAGTTCGGTCTGCCGGCGGCAACAATCCCTCGTCCGAATAGAAGCGAAGCTTGCGGACCGAGATGCCGCAGAGCCGTGCCGCTTCGCCGATGCTGTAGGTGCGTTGCTTCATTCCGCGTTTCTGCGGTTTCCAGCAGGTGGAGAGTCAAGGCCGTTTTGAAGCAGGAACGAAGCGACGGCCAGCTTACCCCTCGAGCGCGATCGCGTGGATGTGGCGGCCGTAATCCGGCTCCTTGCGATGCACCGAGCGGCGATAGCTGAAGAAGCGGTCATCGGCGTAGGTATCCAGACCAAGATCGTCGATCATCAGGATGCCGGCGGCTTCCAGCCGCTTCCGGATGAAGCCGGCGAGGTCGAACATCGCGTGTCCGGCGCGCACCGACGGGATGAAGAACATGGCGTTGTCCGCGTCCGCTTCGATGAAGCGCGCCACGAACTCGTTGCCGACCTCGTAGCTGTCCTGGCGGATCAAGGGGCCGATCGCGGCGATGATGCCGCTGCGCGTGGCGCCGAGCTTCTCCATCGCCGAGATCGTCTGTTCCAGCACGCCGGTCAGTGCGCCCTTCCAGCCGGCATGGGCGCCGCCGATCACGCGCGCGTTGGGATCGACGAACAGAACCGGCCCGCAATCGGCGGTGGAGACGCCGAGCGCGATGCCGGGCGTTCTGGTCACGAGCGCATCGCCCTTCGGCCGCGGCCCGCTCGGCCACGGCGCTTCGGCAACGAGGACATCGGGCGAATGGATCTGGTGCAGGCTGATGAAGCGTTCCGGGGCGACGCCGACATGCTCGGCCATGCGGCGGCGGTTCTCCGCGACATGCGCCGGATCGTCGTTGGAGCCGAGCCCGCCATTGAGCGCCGAATAAATCCCGCCTGAGACACCGCCCTCGCGGGTGAAGAAGGCATGGCGCAGGCCGGGCACGGCCGACAGCAGCGACGAAGCAAGCGTCATGAGGCGCCTCCGGCCCGGTCGAGATCGCTGAGGCCGGCGATGCCGGTCAGCCGCGGCTCGGAGATGCCGAGCACCTTGAACATCGAGCCCATGCCGCTGCGCCCGGTATCGGTCAGGCGCTTGAGCGCGACCGAAATGTCGGTGGCGACGTCAGGCGTCGCCTTCTGCATCAGGGCAGCTGCGCGGGTATCGATGCCGACGCGCTTGAGGAAATCGCCCTGCGTCACCGGGCCGTGCACACGGGCGCCGACATCCTCGGCCGCGCGCGCCAGGGCCTGGAAGTCGACATGGGCGGTGACGTCGGCCTGGCCCGGCGCCTTCAGGGGATCGGTGAAGGTGTGGCGCGCGATCGCCTGGAAGGTGTCGCCGGCATCGCTGCGCAGATGGCCGTAGTCGATGATCAGTGCCGCGCCGTCCTGGTCGCGCACGCGCGTGGCGAGCTTCATGATCTCGCCGTCGGGCCGCCATTCGAACACGGCACCGACGGGAGCGGCGCGCACCAGAGGCGGCAGCAGCACGTCGAAGCGCGGCGTCGGGTCGGCGGCCGCGCCGAATTGAAGCTTGCCGTTGGGATCGATCTCGATCACGCGCTCGTGCCAGCCGCTCTCGCGCTTCACCATCTGGCGGATCGGCAGCACGTCGAAATATTCGTTGGCGAGGATGATGCTCGGGCCTTCCGGCACGTCGTCGATGCTGTCGTGCCAGGCGATGTTGCGCACACCCGCCAGCGTCGCACTCTGCCGCTCGCGCAGCACCGGATTGACCTCGACCATGTGGACGTGAAGCGCCTGGTAGAGCGGCGGCAGCACGCGCAGTGCACGCAGCGCATCCGCCATCATGGTGCCGCGGCCGGGGCCGAGCTCGATCAGCCGCAAGAATTGCGGCGAGCCCATCTGCTTCCACACCGAGGCGGTCCACAGCCCCAGGAGCTCGCCGAACATCTGGCTGACCTCGGGCGCGGTGGTGAAGTCGCCTTCGCGCCCGAGCGGATCGCGCGAGACGTAATAGCCATAGCGCGGATGCATCAGGCACAGTTCCATGTACCGCCAGACCGGCATGGGCCCTGAGGATTTGATCAGCGCCCTGATCTCGTTGAGTAGCGGCTGTTCGGTCACGGTCTGTCTTCTCGAAAGGAATTAACTGATAGCCCCGACGGGCTTCGGCGCGCCGCGCCTGATAGCCAATACAATAAGTATGAGGCCTACAATAAGCATCGGGATCGACAACAGCATGCCCATGGTTAATCCGCCCCAGAGGAAGCCGAGTTGGACGTCCGGCTCGCGGAAATGCTCGCCGGCGATGCGGGTCAGGCCATAGATCAGGATGAAGGCGCCGAGGATCATGCCGGGCCGCTTCAGGGCGCCGAAACGGATCATGATCGCGAGCACGGTGAACAGCAGGATGCCCTCCATGCCGGCCTCATAGAGCTGGCTCGGATGGCGCGGCAGCTGCGTCGGATCGTTGGGGAAGATCATCGCCCAGGGCAGGCTGGGGTCGGCGGCGCGGCCCCACAATTCGCCATTGATGAAATTGGCGATGCGCCCGAGCAGCAGCCCGACCGGGGCGACCGCCGTGGTGATGTCGCCCAGCGACAGGATCGAGATGCGGTTGCGATAGGCAAACCACATCACCGCGACGACGCAGCCGAGGAAGCCGCCATGGAAGGACATGCCGCCCTCCCACAATTTGAAGATCGCGGCGGGGTGATCGATGAAGAAGGGCAGATTGTAGAACAGCACGTAGCCGGTGCGGCCGCCGAGGATGATGCCGAGCGTGACCCACAGGATGAAGTCGTCGATCTGCACCAGCGACATCGGCGCGGGGCCGCCCCACAGGCGCTCTCTCTTCAGCAGCGAGCGCGCATAGAGCCAGCCGAACACGATGCCGCAGATATAGGCCAGCGCATACCAGCGGATCGCGAACGGACCGATCTCGATGGCGATCGGCTTGAAGGCGGGAAAGTCGATGAGCAGAAAGGGCATCAGGCCTTCTAGACTTAAACGAGATTGCGGCGATAGAGCGCCAGCAGACGCTCCCAATGCCGCTCGGCAGCGTCGCGGTCGTAGACCGGACGCTTGGGGAAGGCGAAGCCGTGATGCGTGCCGGGATAGATCTCGACCTCGGCCTTGGCTCCGCTCATGCCCTGCTTGACCTTCTCGATGACCTCGGCGGGCGCGTAGATGTCGGTCTCGGCGCAGGCGAAATACAGCTCGGCCATGGTCTTGCCGGCGGCGAGATGCGGGCTGTTGTCTTCGTCGGTCGCCAGATGCGTTCCGTAGATCGAGGCGGCGGCCTTGACGCGGTCGGCAAAGTGCGTGGCCGCGTTGACGGCGTAGCGGCCGCTCATGCAATAACCGACGGTGCCGACGATTTTCGTATTGGCAGCCGCCTGGCCCTCGGCATAGGTGAGCAGGGCCCTGGTGTCCTCCATGATCATGGGAATGTTGAGCGAGGCCATGAGCTGGAACATGCGCTTGCGCTCGGGCGCGTTCGGATCGGCTGGCAGCGCGCCGAGCTCCATCACGCCGGAGCGGTAATAGAGGTTCGGCAGCATCACGTAATAGCCCGAGGTGGCGAGCCGGCGCGCCATGTCGCGCAGCTCCTCGCGGATTGCCGGCGCATCCATGTAGAACAGGATGACCGGAAACGGCCCGCCGCGTTCGGGATGGGTGATGAAGGTTGCGGTGTGGCCGTCCTTGGTGGGAATCGCGATCTGCTGATCGATCATCTCGTGCGCCTTCTGATTCTTGTTATGCAGGGACGTTGAATACGATTGCAAGGAAACCGGGGCATGACAAGGATACCGCCGATCGGCCCTTGAACCGTTTCGCCCGGATTGCCATTGTCTTTTCGCGCGTTCGCGCAAAGTTTATCTGAGGCCGCCAGGAGACCGACATGACCCAGACCAACAACCGGTTTTTCGACGAGATCGGCCGCCTGATGAACGACGCCGCCGGTGCCGCCCAGGGCGTCAAGCGCGAGTTCGACACCGTGATGCGCACCCAGGCCGAGAAATTCCTGCGCGACATGGACCTGGTCAAGCGCGAGGAGTTCGAGGCGGTCAAGGACATGGCCCGCCTCGCCCGCGAGGAGAACGAGGCCCTGAAGGCGCGCATCGTGGCGCTGGAGGCCAAGTTCGGCGGAACGCCGACGTAAGGCCGCCGCTCTCGCTTACCCTCCCCTCCAGGGGAGGGTAGGGACCCCGCCGGGCGGGCCATTCTCCTTGTCATTTCCGCATCTTCCGGGTAAAAGCCCGCCAAGTTCGCGGCCCCCGCACCCCTGGAGGCTTGCTGCGAACTGCACCATGGGCCGCGCTGCGGCCCATTAACTTTTGCAAAAACAAGGACTTAGACTATGGCGACGACCGTCAAGGAATTGAAGGCGACCGCACGTCCGAAGAGCGGCAAGGGGGCCGCCCGGGCTGAGCGTCGCGCCGGGAAAGTGCCCGGAGTGATCTATGGCAACAAGCAACCCCCGCTCCCGATCTCGGTTGACGATCGTGAACTGCGCCAGCGCATCCTCGCCGGCCGGTTCCTGACCACGCTGGTCGACATCGACCTCGAGGGCAAGAAGCACCGCGTGATCCCGCGCGACTATCACCTTGATCCGGTCAAGGATTTCCCAATCCATGTCGACTTCATGCGTCTCGGCGAAGGTGCCACCATCCGCATCAGCGTTCCCTTGCATGTGGTGAAAGCGGAAGGTTCGCCCGGCGTGAAGCGCGGCGGCGCCGTCAACATCGTCGCGCATTCGATCGAGCTCGAATGCGGCGTCGAGAGCATCCCGCAATTCATCGAGGCTGATGTCGGCTCACTCGAAATCGGTCACTCGCTCCATCTGTCGGACGTCAAGCTGCCGGCCGGCGTGAAGGCGCTGACCCGCGAGGACGCGACCCTGGTCACCATCGTGCCGCCGTCCGGCTACGCCGAAGAGCAGAAGGCCGCCGCTGCGGCTGCAGCTCCGGGCGCTGCTGCGGCTGCTCCGGCGGCTGGCGCTGCGGCTCCGGCTGCGGGTGCTGCTGCTCCGGCTGCGGCTGCCAAGGCTCCCGCCGGCGGCGACAAGAAGAAGTAATCTCTCAAAGCTGGCGCGCGGTCCTTGATCGCGCGCCGAGCGAGGGGCGCGCCGCGTCATGCGACTCTTTGTTGGGCTCGGCAATCCCGGCGCTAAATACGCACGTAACCGGCACAATATCGGCTTCATGGCCGTCGACGAGATCGCGCGGCGTCATGGTTTCTCGCCATGGCGCCGTCGTTTTCAGGGCGAGACCTCGGAAGGTGCGATCGGCACTGAGCGGATCATCCTGCTCAAGCCGACGACCTACATGAATGACTCGGGCCGTAGCGTTCAGGAGGCGGCAAGCTTCTTCAAGATCGCGCCGGGCGACGTCACCGTGTTCCATGACGAACTCGAACTGCCGCCGGGCAAGGTGCGGGTGAAGATCGGCGGCGGCATCGCCGGCCACAACGGCCTGCGCTCGATCTCGGCGCACATCGGCAACGACTATCGCCGGGTCCGGCTCGGCATCGGTCATCCCGGCGTCAAGGAACTGGTGCACGGCCACGTGCTGTCGGACTTCGCCAAGGCCGACAACGACTGGGTGGCGACGTTGTGCGAGGCGGTGGCCGAGCACGCGGCACTGGTCGCCAAGGGCACGGACGCGACCTTCGCCAACAGGGTGCATCTCGCCATGCAGGCGAAGGGCTTTTTGACCAAGGACGAGAACGGCAAGGAATAGGGCGCCGTTTTCTCCGTCAAGCCCGGCCATGACGAATACGAATAGAGGACGACCATGGGATTTAAATGCGGGATCGTCGGGTTGCCCAATGTCGGCAAGTCGACCTTGTTCAACGCGCTGACCGAGACGGCCGCGGCGCAGGCCGCGAACTATCCGTTCTGCACCATCGAGCCGAATGTCGGCGAAGTCGCCGTGCCCGATCCGCGGCTCGACAAGCTCTCGGCCATCGCCAAATCGGCGCAGATCATCCCGACCCGGCTGACCTTCGTCGACATCGCCGGCCTCGTGCGCGGCGCCTCCAAGGGTGAAGGCCTCGGCAACCAGTTCCTCGCCAACATCCGCGAGGTCGACGCCATCGCGCATGTCGTGCGCTGCTTCGAGGATTCCGACATCACGCATGTCGAGGGCAAGATCGCCCCGCTCGCCGACATCGAGACCATCGAGACCGAGCTGATGCTCGCCGACCTCGACAGCCTCGAGAAGCGCGTCGACAACCTCACGAAGAAGGCCAAGGGCAACGACAAGGACGCCAAGGAGCAGCTCGACCTCGTCAACCGCACGCTGGTGTTGCTGCGCGAGGGCAAGCCCGCCCGCCTCGTCGAGCGCAAGGCGGAGGAGGAGCGCGCCTTCGGGATGCTCGGCCTGCTGTCGTCGAAGCCCGTGCTCTACGTCTGCAACGTCGAGGAAGGCTCGGCCGCCACGGGCAATTCGTTCTCCAAGGCGGTGGAGGAGCAGGCGGCCAAGGAAGGCGCCGTTGCCGTCGTCATCTCCGCCAAGATCGAATCCGAGATCGCCACCATTTCACGCGAGGAGCGCGCCGACTTCCTGGAGACGCTGGGTCTCGAAGAAGCCGGCCTCGATCGCCTGATCCGCGCCGGCTACACCCTGCTCGACCTCATCACCTATTTCACGGTGGGCCCGAAGGAAGCGCGCGCCTGGACCATCTATCGCGGCACCAAGGCCCCGGGCGCGGCCGGCGTGATCCACACCGACTTCGAGAAGGGTTTTATCCGCGCCGAGACGATTGCGTATGAGGACTATGTCGCGCTGAACGGCGAAGCCGGCGCCCGCGATGCCGGCAAGCTGCGTCTCGAAGGCAAGGAATACGTCGTCGCCGACGGCGACGTGATGCATTTCAGGTTTAATACGTAAGGTCTCAACGGATGCGTAGGGTGGGTTAGCGAAGCGTAACCCACCGCTGTTTCTATCCGCGGAAACAGAAGAGGTGGGTTACGCCTTCGGCTAACCCACCCTACGGCACCTACGGCCGCCTCACCGCGCCCCGCCGCCCTGGTCGCGGATCGCGCCGAGATGTTCGTTGATGCGGAAGACGATCAGGATCAGCTCCGCGGCGATGCGCGAGAACACGATGCCGACGACGATGCTCGCGATCGATGACAGCAGCACCAGGAAGCCGCCGAACGGGCTGATCGCCATCGTCGCGAGACCGGAGAAGATTCCGGAAAGGCCGAACAGGCAGATCAGTGCGATCACCAGCCAGTAGAAGGTCTTGATGATCGTAGGGGTTATGAATCGGTCCCATTGAAACAGGTCGCTGAATGAAAACATTGCTCTCCCCAGGGCAAATCGGGCCTCGGCCTGCCGGTTGATCCGACTCAAGACCAACGCCGACACCCCATATGTAGCACGAGCCATGCGGGCCGGCGGGTTGAGATTGCCGCAAAGTGCGGCCACAATCTGTCATTCCCTCAAAGCATTCCCGAGATGACCCTGACCTTCGAAGATTTCCCGCCCGGCCGGTTCGGAACATTCGGCCCGCGCCATGTCACCCGCGACGAGATCTTGGCTTTCGCCGCCGAGTTCGATCCGCAGCCGATGCACCTCGATGAGGAGGCCGCGGCCAAGAGCATGCTGCGCGGCCTGTCCGGCTCGGGCTGGCACCTCTGCTCGCTGATGATGCGGATGATGGCCGATGGCTTCATCACACGCGCCGCTTCGCTCGGCTCGCCCGGCGTCGACGAGGTGCGCTGGCTGTCACCCTTGCGGCCCGGCGACGATCTCATGCTCGACGTCGACGTGCTGGAGGCGCGCGCCTCGAAGAGCCGGCCGGAGCTCGGCATCGTCAAGTTCAAATGCACGGTGCGCAACGCCAAGGGCGAGGCGCTGTGCGAGATGACCTCGCCGATCCTGATCAAGCGGCGCGAGGGAGCAGTCTGATGCCCTTCTTCGAGGAGATCGAGATCGGCCACCGGCGCGAGATCGGCGCCTACACGTTCACCGCGGAGTCCATCAAGACGTTCGCCGCAAAGTTTGATCCGCAGCGCTTCCACCTCGACGAGAAGGAAGGCGAGAACTCGCTGTTCGGCGGGCTCGCAGCTTCCGGTTGGCACGTCGGCTCGGCCTGCATGAGCCTGCTTGTCGCGGACGGCCAGCGCCTGGCGCGTGAGGCCGTTTCGCGCGGCGAGGAGGTCGCGGTGTGGGGGCCGTCGCCGGGCTTTCGCGACCTGCGCTGGATCAGGCCGGTGCTCGCCGGCGACACCGTCGCCTACGTCAACGAAGTCATCGACAAGCGCAGCTCCGCCTCGCGCCCCGGCTGGGGCATTCTGACGGCCCGCACCACCGGCACCAACCAGCGCGGCGAGGAGGTCTATTCCATCACCGCCAGCGCCTTCGTGCCGATGCGGAAGGGCGGTTAGACCTGTTCCAAGATGAACAGTCCAAATGTGTGCGCGAGTGTTGCCCGCGCGCTATGGACGCGATTCCGGGCGGCTGCCATAAGCCTGCTCAACATGATGACCCGCGAAGCAGTTGGCGGAACCATCGAGTTGCTAACCAATTATGAACCTGTCGCTGTCTAATTGAAACGAATTGGGCAGAGAACAGGGGACGAGGACCATGGCAGACCGCGGCGCACTCAAGCTGGTGGGATTTATCTTTGCGACCGCGACGCTGGCAGTGATGCTGGTCGCCGGCATGGTGGTGAAGGGCTATGCCGATGGCGGCTACACCCTGGAAGCCTCGACGGTCGACGCGAGCCGTTAAGGGCTCGTTAACTCTTCGGGGCCGGACGTCCGGCCTCCGCCGTCAGCGGCTATAGACGAACGCCAGCACCGCGATCGCGACCGCCAGCAATCCGACGAAGCGCAGCATGATCGTGCCGAACTGGTTCGGCGCGGGCCGCAGCGGTATAGGGTCCGTATTGTCGGGCCGAATGCTTTCCATCTGAAATGTCCCCAGGCCCGGCCGCAAGGCTGCGGGCGCTTGGCATTGGTCGGCGCTGGGGCGCGGAGGGTTCAAAGTGAACCGGGTCGGCTGCATTGACTGTGTGAACGCATGTCCACTGCCCCAATCTTTCGCAGCCACACCCTCCGCTGTCATGCCCCGGCTTGCCGCCTTCGCTGAAGCTTCGGCGGCCGGGCGAGCTTGTGGCCCGGCGTAGCCTTGGCGGAGCCGGGACCGGGGCATCCAGTACGCTGCGGCGTCTCGGCTCTTGCCTCATTGTCTCTGGAATACTGGATCGCCCGATCCCGTCTCCGCCAAGGGCTTCGCCGGGCCAAGAACTCACTCGGCCGCCGAAGCCTTAGCGAAGGCGGCAAGTCGGGCGATGACACCTATTGTGGGGAGCTTGTGCGCATCCAACTCCCCACGAATCAAAACCGCCGCGCCCCTTGCGGAACACGGCGGCTGGTGATGCTTGACGTGAGTGATCAGCTGTTGCGCAGGCCGTCGGCGGCGCGCTTCCACTGCGCGACGTTGTCGGCGATCATGCGGGTCGACTTCATCGCGGCCTGGCTGAGCTGGGCGTAGCCGGAGATCTCGCGCTGGACGCGCTGGCCTTCGGCATGGAGCAGATCGCGCAGGCTCTCGAGCTCGGAGATCAGGTTCTCGATCTCGGCGAGCGAGGTGCCGGCGACGCGCTGGATCAGCGAGTTGACGTTGGTGACGGTGGCTTCCGCGCTCGGATCGAGCGGCGGCGTGTCGGTGGTTCCCGATGCCGGCCGGCGCAGATAGGCGATGTCGTTGCGGACGAAGTCGCGGATGCCGGCTTCAACTTCCGTCACTGCGGCGAGGTTGGTGTCGACCGTCTCGGTCTCGGTGGCTTCGGTCTTTTCCGGACGCATGGCGTTCATCGTTATTCCCCTGTTCGCGTTGAGCGCGGCGCGAGTGTCCCCCGCACGACGAGTTCGGTCATCCGACTAGGGCGTCGGATTTTGACCGCAACTTGGCGGAGATACGGCAAGGGCAGACGATTCGGGGGCTTTGCCGTGGCGTATGGTTACGAGAGTCTGAATTGCTGGGAAAACGAACCTATCCCGGGATGATGGGAGAGGGGGCTGGACTGCTACCAGCTCTTCTTGAAGCCCGCCGTCAGGCTCTTGTTGATCGCGCCCTGCGAGGTCTCGCCGACCGAGCCGGAGACGGTGACGTTGTCGAACAGCTTTTGCTCGGCGCCGACCTTGCGCAGCCATTTGTCGTCGGTGGTCGACAGCGACTGGCCGGCGGTGATGCTGGTGCCGGTGTCGGTGAGGGTGACCTTGGCGGTCTGGTCGGTCTCGTAATTGCGGGTGATGCGCCCGCCGATGCCGGGCACCGCGGTGGTGCCCTGCTGGTTGACGCTGTAGCCGTTCTGGAGCGTCAGCGACGTGTCGCTCGACAGCGGCACCGACTTGATCAGCGACGCCCCGATCTTGCTCTGCTCGGCGCCGGGATCGACGCGGGCTTCCACCGCGGTCTTGTCCCAGATCGAGCCGGCGCCCGGCGCGGTCGCGGCCGCCCAGGCGCTGCCGGAGGATTGCGGCAGGCTGCCGCCATTGGTGGCTTTCTGCGCCAGCAGCTCGGACATCGTCCGCGGCTCGCTCGTCACCGTCATGTCGGCGCCGATGCGGGCGTCCCAGAACGAGGAGACCGACTGCTTCACCGTCACCGCCGAGGAGCCGTTGGCGTTCGCGTTCGACGACCAGTTCAGGCCGTCCTTGGCGGCGGCCTGGGCGCGCTTCTTGGCGGCCATGACGTCGTTGCCGGTGCCGGCGTCGACCGCGAGCTGACTCCAGTCGAGCTTGTCGACGTCGATGCCCTTTAAAATGTCGGGGTCGTTGACGTCGGGGGCTGCGGCGGTCTCTGTGGCTTCGGTCTCGGCCTCGTCGTCAGGCGCAGCCGCCGAGAAGGGCGGGATGATCTGCGCCGAGACCGTCAGAACCGAGCCCAAAATGAATGCGGCCGCCAGCACCGGCAGCCTGGTCCAGCCAAAACCTGTCGAGAATTCCATCGTCCTGCCCGCGAGCCCAGCGCATGCTTGCCGCCACTATAAAGCGGCCTTCGGTGATGACCATGCGCCATTCGGTCCGCTCAACACATGGTGATCTATCGTTGCGAAATTGTGGCGGCTCGCCTCGGCCAGAGCATGATCCGGCCCCGAAGGGCCGCGCCGGCGCAAAGTGTGCAGCGGTTTTCCCTCGCGACAAACGCGGAACGCGTTTGCGCGGAGATCATGCTCAAACCACTGGAATGGCGAACCAACGGGCCGCGCGAAAGGCGCGCGCCCGATGACGAGCTTCGCCACGACGGCATCCGGCGGGGCTGGAGGCCAGGACGCGGGTCGGGCGAGCATCAATCATCGGTCCCGGCAAGCGGGGCCCGTTGGCGTCCCCCTCAGCCGACGCGGGTCATCTTCGGCAGATGAATGGCGCGGCCGAGTGCCTGTTCAACCAGATCGAAGGTGTCGACCAGCACGCGCATGCTGATCAGCTTGCCGGCCCTGAACTGGGCGAACTGTGCGACCCGCAAGCTGATCGGCTTGTCGGAATCCAGCGCGGTCAGCGAATAGCGCAGCATCGAAGCGGCGGAATCCACGCCGAGCATGATGCTCTCGCGGTCGAAGCGGCGGACATGGAAATTGTCGGCGAGCTGGCGGATGACGTCGAGCACGGCGTCCCGGCCCTGGCGCGCGCCGAGGAACGGAAACATGTCGATCGGGCCGTAGATCGCCCACTCGACGTCCTCGTCGATCAGGGCCTCGATGTCCCTGAAATCCCGGTCGTTCACCGCGCGATGCAACGCGCGCGAGAAACGCCAGAGGCTGTGCTCTGTCATTTGGGGGCGTCCTGAAGCTGGCTTGCAGAAAAAACGGAAAGCAACCCCATGCACAGAAAAGGTGCGGGGGCCGCTCAACTCATTCGTATACAAATAAAATAGGCGATTTCGGCCAAAACGCAATTCACGTTTTCGCAATGCACAATTGATGCGAGTTTGTGAGATTTACAACAGAACCCCGTAATCTTCCGGTCGCTGCTTCATCTGTCCGTAAGAACGGTGGCGAGGGCGAAGGGTCATCCTCCGTCCACCCGCGTGCCCACGATCAGCGGCCCGATCTCCCGCTCCAGCACCTGCTGCACCAGATCGTAGGAATCGATGATCTCGCGGATCTGCGCCACCAGTCCGCCCCGGAAGCTGTAGAACACCGCCATGTCGAATTGCACGACGCGATCGTTGCTGCGCTTCTTGAAGTAGGTGTGCATGTAGGTTGCGACCTCGTCGCCCTCGGCGAGGATGTGCGGCGCCTTGTAGCGGATTTCGGAATAGCGCGACCAGACCGTCTGCCACAGCTCGCGCAGCTCCTGCTTGCCGTGACGCGGCACCATGTGCGGCAGCACGTCGATCGGCGCGTGGGTGAGGAAGTCGACGTCGTCGGTGCAGCACGACAGCGCGGCCTCGATATCGCCGCGAGCAAAGCTGTCCAGCAGATGCAGCACGCGTTGCCTGTTCAGCGATCCAACCGTCATGCCGCTCCCGCCCTCGTGGGGTGTCGATTGCAAACGCCAATGCGCGCTCTGCGGGTCCATCAATCCGCAAAAACGAAGGTGTCCGGATTATATGACGCGCCGATGCAAGGCCCGGTTCATGAGGTGCAATTACCGGTTGCGTTCTTGGCTACTTGCAAGAATTCGAGCGGGTTTTCGCGCCCCGCATGACGCCGCGTGCATGCCGGCGGGCGCGTTTCGCCATGCACGGCACACGGGAACCCGCGCCCGTCGGTGCTCGTTGAGACGCCGAAACCGATCCGGAGACATCGATCATGAAATCCCCGCTTCTCACCGTCGCCGCAGCCCTGCTGATGCTTGGCGCGACCTCGGCCGCCAACGCCAAGGGCTGCATCAAGGGCGCCGTCGTCGGCGGCGTCGCCGGTCACTATGCCGGCCATCACGGCGTCCTGGGCGCCGCCGCCGGCTGCCTCTACGGCAGGCATCACGCCAAGGAGCAGGAAAAGCAGCAGCAACAGCAGGGGCAGGTGAACGGGCAGGGGAAGTTGTAGGCGCGAACGGCACCACATGCTCCCTCGTCATTCCGGGGCGCCGCAAAGCGGCGAGCCCGGAATCCATCGCCACGACAAGTGCGGACGATACTCCGTCGTCTACCTCTTCTTCCACCCACCCCGTCGCCCCGGCTGCCCACCCGTCGACTTCGGCGCCGGCCCGAACTCCGGCCCTGACTGCCTAGAATCCGTCGGCTGGATGATCCGGCTCGTGCTGCCGAACGGCTTTGCCGGCAGGCTCGGGTTCTCGCGATAGGGCAACGACTCCGGCCCGTGCATCTCGTCGAGATGCGGCTTGTGTACCTTCGATCCGCTGCCGCCGCCGCTGGCTTTCAACGCGGAGCTCACGGTTTTCTTCTTCATCGCGCTGACGGGCAAGTTGGCGGCGTCGCCGTACTTCTTGGTGCCGGCATACGCGCCGGCCTTGCCCTGCACCGTGCGTTGCTTGACGGTGGGATCGTCGACCACTGCGAGCTCGGTGGCGCGCAGGCGTTTGACTTCGTCGCGCAGGCGGGCGGCTTCCTCGAAGTTCAGATCGGCCGCGGCCTCGCGCATCCTTGTTTCGAGATCGGCGAGCACGGCTTCAAAATTGTGGCCGATCGAGATGACATCGTCGGTCATATCGTGGCCGCCGACCTCGACCAGCACGTGGTCGCGCTCGTAGACCGAGTTGAGGATGTCGCCGATCTGCTTCTTCACGCTCTCCGGCGTGATGCCGTTGGCAGTGTTGTACTCGACCTGCTTTTCGCGGCGCCGGTTGGTTTCCGCGATGGCGCGCTCCATCGAGCCCGTCATCTGGTCGGCATAGAGGATCACCTTGCCGTCGACGTTGCGCGCGGCGCGGCCGATGGTCTGAATCAAGGACGTTTCACTGCGCAAAAAGCCTTCCTTGTCGGCGTCCAGAATCGCGACCAGTGCGCATTCGGGAATGTCGAGGCCCTCGCGCAAGAGGTTGATGCCGACCAGCGCGTCGAAGGCGCCCAAGCGAAGATCGCGGATGATCTCGATGCGCTCGATGGTGTCGATGTCGCTGTGCATGTAGCGGACGCGGATGCCCTGCTCGTGCAGATATTCGGTGAGATCCTCCGCCATGCGCTTGGTCAGCACGGTGATCAGCGAGCGATAGCCGGCTTGCGCGGTGGCGCGGACCTCGCCGACGAGATCGTCGACCTGGGTGCGGGCGGGGCGGATGTTGACGGGCGGATCGATCAGGCCCGTCGGGCGGATGACCTGCTCGACGAACACGCCGCCGCTCTCGTTCAGCTCCCAGCCGCTCGGCGTCGCCGACACCGCGACCGTCTGCGGCCGCATCATATCCCACTCCTCGAAGCGGAGCGGGCGGTTGTCCATGCACGACGGCAGGCGGAAGCCGTATTCGGCCAGCGTCGCCTTGCGGCGGAAGTCGCCGCGGAACATGCCGCCGATCTGCGGCACGGTGACGTGGCTCTCGTCGGCGAACACCAGCGCGTTGTCGGGGACGTATTCGAACAGCGTCGGCGGCGGCTCGCCGGGCAAGCGCCCGGTGAGATAGCGCGAATAGTTCTCGATGCCGGCGCAGCTTCCCGTCGCCTCCATCATCTCGAGATCGAAGGTGGTGCGCTGCTCGAGCCGCTGCGCTTCCAGCAGACGGCCCTGGTCGTGTAGCTGGTCGAGCCGCTGCTTCAGCTCCGATTTGATCGACTTGATCGCCTGCACCAGCGTCGGGCGCGGCGTCACGTAGTGCGAGTTGGCGTACATCTTGATGAATTCGAGCTCGTCCTGCTTGTGGCCGGTGAGCGGATCGAACTCCTCGATGGTCTCGATGGTGTCGCCGAACAGGTTTACGCGCCAGGCCCGGTCCTCATAGTGCGCCGGGAAGATGTCGATGACGTCGCCGCGCACGCGAAACGTGCCGCGGGTGAAATCGGCCTGGGTGCGCTTGTACTGGAGGGCAACGAGGTCGGCGATGAGCTGGCGCTGGTCGATGCGCTCGCCCTTCTTCAGCGCGAAGGTCATCGCGGTGTAGGTCTCGACCGAGCCGATACCGTAGATGCAGGATACGGACGCCACGATGATGACGTCGTCGCGTTCGAGCAGCGCGCGCGTCGCCGAGTGGCGCATGCGGTCGATCTGCTCGTTGATCGAGGAGTCCTTTTCGATGTAGGTGTCCGTGCGCGGAACGTAGGCTTCCGGCTGGTAGTAGTCGTAATAGCTGACGAAATATTCGACCGCGTTGTCGGGGAAGAAGCTCCTGAACTCGCCATAGAGCTGGGCGGCGAGCGTCTTGTTCGGCGCCAGGATGATGGCGGGCCGTTGCGTCGCCTCGATCACCTTGGCCATGGTGTAGGTCTTGCCGGAGCCGGTGACGCCGAGCAGCACCTGCGAGCGGTCGTTACGTTCTATGCCTTCGACCAGCTCGGCGATTGCGGTCGGCTGGTCGCCGCGCGGCTGGTAGGGCGATTTGATCTCGAAGCGCACGCCGCCTTCGGACTTCTCCGGGCGAGGCGGCCGGTGCGGGGTCCACACCTTGGTGGAGCCGTCGTCCCTGCGGAACTCCGGCCGGCCCTCGCGGATCAGCGATTCCAGCGCGTCGGCGGTCGCCTTGACGCCGAGCGCCTCCATCTTGGTACGTGGCGGACGCGCCAGCGCCTCGGCATCGTCCTCTTCGGTGGGAAGCCCGAGCTGCCGCGCCAGTTCCGGATCGAGCGTCGGGATCGTGGCCGCGGTGCCGTAATTGGCCTGCGGCGCTTCTTCAAAGCCTTCGGTGGTCGCGCGCGCGCCCGGCGGCTGCGGATTCGGCCGCAGCGGCTTGGCATTATCCTGCGGAAACTCCTTCGGTGTCGAGGCGCGCGCCCGATGGGCGGCAGCTTCGCCCCCGGCACGGCGGTCGCGCGAATTGTCCGGCGGCGGCTGCAGCCCGGTGCCCGATCCCAGCCCGGCATCGCCGCGATTGATCGCGGGATTGAGCAACTCGGCCAGCGCCGGCCCGATCGGCTGCACGTCAGGCCGATGTGCCTTGGAGTTCGGGGCTTTGGATTTGGGGGATTTCGGGGGAGCAGGTTTCTTCGCCATGCCCCGAATATGGGACGAGTCAGCGCTTCAGAAAAGGGCGAAGGTACGTCCGTTCTCAGGCTGCTGACAGCAGGTTGGCAGCAGCCTCCTTACGCCGCCGGCGGCGGGGCCTCGTCGTCGTTGCTCGCCCGGTGCGGCTCGAGGATGTCGAGATGGATCCCGCCACAATCGGTGCAGCGCATGGTCCAGTACTCGCACCCGGCGCGGCCTCCGATCACACGGAGCACCGCGAGGTCGCCGTCGCATTCGGGACATTTCGACAGCACATTGCGGGCATAAATCCTCGGCCGCGGCGTATCTTCGAATTCGATGACCGACATGACCGGTTCCCCCTTTATGCTGCGCTGTCCCTTGGTTCGCCTGGAGTCCCGCGCTTATTCGTCGTCGTGGTCGTCGGCCCGCCGGCGGAAGCGGTCGATGTGGTGCTTGGCATCGGCGATCGCCGCGTTCTGATCCGGCCAGGCGAAACCGACTTCCATGGCCGGAAACAGCACGCCGTCGATGGCGAGGGGGCTGAGATCGGCGCGGCGGATGCGGGCATGCCAGAGGCCTTTGCCGGCCTCGAAGGATTCGATGTCAAAGCCGTCGTAGATGGTCGTCATTGTAGTCCCCAAATGTTCCGTAAGTGTCTTGTTGAAGGGTCAGGGGACCACGTTTGGCGGGTTCAGTATGTGAAGCCATTCACAAGCGGCCGGCTTTTTTGCCCAGGGCCTCGTGGAACGGGCGTCAGTTCCGCGGCGCGGCGCGGCCGATCCGCCTGGCGGGGCGTGCGGCGGGCTCCGAGGCCGCCCGCATGATCCAGCGCCGGAACGCGGCGAAGTCGCGCTGCTCGGTCTGAAAACTGCGATACAGCAGGTACCAGCGCATGCCCTTGGGAACCGAGAGATCGAACGGCGCGACCAGCCGGCCGGCGGCGAGATCGTCGTCGATATAGGGCCGGATGCCCATGGCGATGCCGAGGCCGTCGGCGGCGGCCTGGAGCGCCTGGCCGTAGAACTGGAATTCCGGTCCGCGCGCGTTGATGCGGGTGAGGTTCGCCGCCTTGAGCCAGATCGGCCAATCCTCCGGCGAATGCGTGACGCGGATCAGGCCTGGCCCTTTGAGGTCGGCGGGCCGCTTCAGGCCGGTGGCGAGGCGGGGCACGCAGACCGGCGTGAGGTCGCCGGCGAACAAGGGCTCGGCGACCAGGCCGGGCCAGTCGCCGGTGCCGAGCTTGATGCCGCAGCTCCAGTCCTCGCCGAATGGGACCTCGGCACCACCGGTGGTGAAACGCACCTCGATGTCGGGCTCCTCGCTGCGAAACTCCGACAGCCGCGGAATCAGCCAGCGCATCGCAAAGGTGTGGCCGACGCCGATGGTGAGCACGCGGACGCTGGAGGGCGCCGTCACCTGCGCGGTGAGACTTGCCAGCGCGTCGAAGATCGGCGTCAGCCCGCTTTGATAGGCGCGGCCTGCCTGCGTCAGCACGAGCTTGTTGGCCTTGCGTTCGAACAGCGCGACGCCGAGACGTTCCTCCAGCAGATGCACCATGCGGCTGACGGCGGCCGCCGACACGCTGAGCTCGAGCCCGGCCGCAGCAAAGCTGCCGGTCCGCGCCGCCGCCTCGAATGCCTTGATGCCGTTGAGAAACAGCAGCCGCCGCAAATGACCCACCCTCAGGAAAACTGATGCAAGGCCAAGATAACTCAGTTTGCGAAGCCGGGGCAAGCGAGGCACAAGAATGAGAGTAATTCCAAGTTGTGTTTGGGGCCGCCGCCGCTGCTTCTTCACCTCCCCCGCCTGCGGGGAGAGGCCGGAATTTGCGAGAGCAAATTCCGGGTGAGGGGTCTCTCCGCGAGTCCCTCTGCCACCTTCCTTGCGGAGACTCCCCCTCACCCCACCCTCTCCCCGCAAGCGGGGCGAGGGAGTGATGCAGCCTTCGTCTCTTACGCACGTGCAGGAGAATCTCTCGTGACGCCCATCATGATCGCTGCCCTTGGATTGCTGATGGTCGCCACCGCGTTCCTGTCGGGGCTGTTCGGCATGGCGGGCGGGTTGATCCTGATCGGTGTGCTGCTGGCGCTGATGCCGCTGCCGACCGCGATGGTGCTGCATGCGATCACGCAGATGGCCTCGAACGGCTGGCGCGCATTTCTGTGGCGGGCGCATATCCGCTGGCGGCCGGTCGCGAACTACATGGTCGGCGCTGCCGTCGCGCTCGCGGCCTGGTCGCTCACCCGCTATGTGCCGGACAAGCCGATGGCGCTGCTGCTGCTCGGCATCACCCCGTTCATGGCGCGGCTGCTGCCGTCGAACATCAAGCCGGATCCCGACCGTCTCTGGCAGGGCACCGTCTATGGTACGATCTGCATGGGCTTGATGCTGATGACCGGCGTGTCGGGACCGTTGCTCGACACCTTCTTCCTCGGCGGCGATTTCGGCCGGCGCGAGAAGGTGGCGACCAAGGCGATGTGCCAGCTCGTCAGCCATTTCACCAAGCTCGTCTATTTCGGCGGCATCATCGACCAGGCCGCGAGCCTCGATCCCGTGCTCGCGGGCGTCGCGATTATCGCCTCGATGCTCGGCACCACGCTGGCGCGGCGCATCCTCGAAGCCATGACCGACCAGCAATTCGTGACCTGGTCGAACAAGCTGATCACCACCATCGCCTGCTACTACATCGCCTATGGCGGCTGGCTCCTGCTTCGTACCCCGGTGCTGGCGGCCTTCGACAAGGGAGGTTTGCAATGAGCGAGACGGCCGACCCGCTGGTGCTGGACTTCGTCGAATGGATCGCGCGCGAGCCGCGCGCCTATGCCGAGGTGATCGCGACCTGGAAGACCTCGTGCCCGCGCCTCACCATCTGGGAAGACGCCGCCGAGCGCGGCTACGTCACCCGCGAAACGATTGCAGGCGTGGGGCTGATCATCGCGGTGACGACGGACGGCGAGAGGTTGCTGCGCACGAACGGGCGGTGACACACACCTCCGCCTCCACATCGTCATTGCGAGCGCAAGCGAAGCAATCCAGAATGTCTCCGCGGCGGCAGTCTGGATTGCTTCGCTGCGCTCGCAATGACGGAACACCAGCCATGTCGCTCAAACTCTTCGAACTCGTCGGCACCGACGCTTCGCGCCCGTTCAGCCCGTATTGCTGGCGCACGCGGATGGCGCTGGCGCACAAGGGCCTGTCGGCGGAATCGCTGCCCTGGCGCTTCACCGAGAAGAGCGCGATATCGCCGCACGGCTCGGAGAGGGTCCCGGTGCTGCTGCATCATGACAAGCCCGTGATCGATTCCTGGGCGATCGCGAATTATCTCGAAGACAATTTTCCAGACCAGCCGTCCCTGTTCGGCGGCGACGGCGGCCGCGCCATGGCGCGCTTGCTCAACGCCTGGGGCGATATCGCGATCGTCGGCGGCCTCTCTCTGCTGATCGTCGCCGACATCCCGAAAAACCTCGGCGAGGTCGACGCCGCCTATTTCCGCCAGTCGCGTGAGGCGCGGTTCGGCAAGCCCCTGGAAGAGGTCCAGGCGAGCCGCGAGACCGGCGTCGTCGCGTTCCGCAAGTCGCTCGAAGTGATGCGGCAGACGTTCAAGACGCAGGCCTATCTCGGCGGCAGCGCGCCGAACTATGCCGACTATATCGTGTTCGGCGGTTTTCAATGGGCGCGTGTGGTGAGCCCGTTCAGGCTGCTGGAAGTGGATGATCCCGTCTATGCGTGGCGCGAAAAACTGCTCGACGCGTTCGACGGCATGGCGCGAAAATCGCCGGGACATCCCGTCTAAGCTTCGTAGCCCGGATGGAGCGGAAGCGAAATCCGGGATTTGCGCCTGCGGAAGGATTCCCGGATTACGCTTGCGCTCCATCCGGGCTACGCACCGCCGCCGCCTTCCTCAGACATTCCCGGCACAAACAATCCTCGCCTTTGACTGGCATCGGCAGCCGCGCCGTTTCCTCCGCGCACCAGCAGCTTCCCGAGAGATCGCAGCCGAACTCGGTGCCGCAACGGGAGCAGGCGAGGCGGCGCGGTTCCGGCAAGGGAAAATCGGAGGGAAATTCTTTCGGATTTGTCATGATTTGCCCAAAGGCTTCGCCGTCATTTTCATGCCGGGTTCATCTCCCGCTACGGTATAATAGGCGCTGCGCTCAGACTCGGAAAGCGGTTGGCAACGCGCGAAGGACACATCGATGGCCCGCGATTCGCAAGCTGCCCTCGTCGCGCTCAACCGTTTCGGTTTCGGAGCGCGCGGCGGGGCGTCCGGCGATCTCATCAACGCGGCGTCCGATCCGCGTGGCTTCGTGAAGGCGGAACTCGCGCGCCCCAACGGCGTGCTGCTGGAAGCGCCGGGGCTGCAATCGACGCCGCAACTCGGGCAGGCCGTGTTCGCCTATCAGGACCAGGTCAAGCAGGCGCGCGAGGCCGCGAAGGCCGCTGCGCCCGCTGAAGGGTCGCAGCAGGCACCGGGCGATCAGAAGCCGGGGCTGCGCCGCAATCTCTCGCTCAATGCGGCCGCGACCGAGATCGCCGGGCAGATGACTGACGCGAAACCGCCAGATAGTTCGGCGAAGCCGGATACGATGCAGCCCAACGCTGCCGCGCCCCCTGCCGTCAAGCCCGCGCCGCAGCCGCTCAACGTGATCCAGAAAACCTTTCGCGCCGAGGCGCTGGCGCGCCTGCAGCGCGCGACGCTGGTCGAGTGCGGCTTCACCGAGCGGCTGGTGGTGTTCTGGTCCAACCATTTCTGCATCTCCGCGAGCAAGGGCGAGCTGGCGCGGATCTGGGCCGGCGCGTTCGAGCGCGAGGCGATCCGGCCGCATGTGCTGGGGCGCTTCGCCGACATGCTCAGGGCGGTCGAGCAGCATCCGGCGATGCTGTTCTTCCTCGACAACCAGCAATCGCTCGGGCCGGACTCGCGCGCTGGGCAAAACCGCAAGCGCGGGCTGAACGAAAATCTCGCTCGCGAGATCATGGAGCTGCATACGCTCGGCGTCGGTGGCGGCTACACGCAGGACGACGTCACCTCGCTCGCGCGCATCATCACCGGCTGGACCTTTGCGGGACGGCAGGGGCAGCTGGGAACGCCCGGCTCCTTCGTGTTCAACGTCAACGCGCACCAGCCCGGTCCGCAGACGCTGCTCGGTAAGACCTACGAGCCGACCGGCCTTGCGCAGGGCGAGGCCGCGCTCGCCGACATCGCGCGGCATCCCTCGACCGCCAATTTCATCGCCACCAAATTCGTCCGTCATTTCGTTGCCGACGATCCGCCGCCGGCGCTCGTGGCGCGATTGCGCGACATCTTCGTCAAGACCGACGGTGATCTCAAGGCGCTTGCCGCGGCGCTCGTCGATTCCGACGAAGCGTGGAAGGCGCCGTTGACCAAGATGCGCTCGCCCTACGACTTCGTGGTCGCGAGTGGCCGGCTGCTCGCGCGCGTGCCGGAAGATCCCGGCGGCTATCTCAATAATCTGAACCTGCTCGGCCAGCCGCTGTGGTCGCCGGCCGGGCCGAACGGTTTTCCGGATACCAGCGCGGCCTGGGCCGCACCCGAAGGCATCAAGCTCCGGCTCGACATCGCGGCACAAATGGGCGCGCGGCTCGGCAACAACATCGATCCGCTCGACCTGCTGGAGTTCGCGGCTGCGGATGCGGCCTCCATCGAGACGCGCAAAACCATCGAGCGCGCGGAGTCGCGGCAGCAGGCGCTGGCGCTGCTGCTGATGTCGCCGGAAATGCAGAGGAGATGATGATGATCGACTGCGTCGAGAACCGGCTCCTCACCTCGCGCCGCGGCCTCCTGCTCGGCGGCGCGTCCTTCGCGGCATGGGCTTATTTGCCGAAATTCGCGCGCGCGGCCGGCGGGCGCGATCCGCGATTGATCGTGGTGATCCTGCGCGGCGCGCTCGACGGGCTCTCGACCGTCGCGCCGCTTGGCGATCCCGATTATGCCGGCCTGCACGGCTCGATCGCGCTTGCCGCCGACGGCGCGCATCCCGCGATCATGCTCGATACTTTTTTCGCGCTGCATCCGGCGATGCCGGAGTTCGCGCGCATGTATCGCGACATGCATGCCGCGGTGATCCATGCGGTGGCGACGCCCTATCGCGACCGCTCGCATTTCGATGGCCAGGACGTGCTCGAAAGCGGTTATGCCGGTCCCGGCCGCGTTCAATCGGGCTGGCTCAATCGCGCGCTCGAAGCGCTGCCGCGCGGCGAGCGTGTGTCGAGTGGGCTCGCGGTCGGTCCGACCACGCCGCTGGTCTTGCGCGGCAATGCGCCGACCGTCGGCTGGGCGCCGGTGGCGCTGCCGCAAGCCGACGACGACACCGCCATGCGCCTCGTCGATCTCTACCGTCACCGCGATCCCGCGCTGGCCTCCGCGCTGTCGCAGGGCCTCCAGTTGGAGAAGGCAGCGAGCGGCGACGACATGAAGCCGAAACCCGGCAACCAGGTTGCGCAGATGCGCCAGGTCGCGCGCGGCGCCGCAAAGCTGATGGCGGTCGATGACGGCCCGCGCATCGCCGCGCTCGCCTTCGACGGCTGGGATACGCATGCCAATGAAGGCGGTCCGGTCGGGCGTCTGGCCTTCCTGCTCGGCGGCCTCGATGGCGCGCTCGCCGAGTTCGAAAGCGGCCTTGGCGAGCGCTGGCGCGACACCGCAATCGTCGTCGCCACCGAGTTCGGCCGCACCGCGCGCATCAACGGCACCGACGGCACCGATCACGGCACGGGAACGATCGCGCTGCTCGCCGGCGGCGCGGTGAAAGGCGGCCGCGTCATCTCCGACTGGCCCGGTCTCAAGCTCGCGAACTTGTATGAGGGACGCGACCTCAAGCCCACCACGGATTTGCGCTCCGTGATCAAGGGCGTGCTGCAGGGACAGTTTGGTTTGTCGGATCGCGTGCTGGCGGAGACGGTGTTCCCGGACAGCGCGGGAGCGCGGCCGATGAAGGGATTGGTTGCTTAGCCGTCATTCCGGGCCCGCGCCTTGCGGTGCGTCCCGGAATGACGACATGATGAGCCGCGCATCAGGAGATCACCCGCATGTACATCGCCATGAACCGCTTCCGCGTCACCAAGGGCTCTGAATCCGCTTTCGAACAGGTCTGGCTCTCGCGCGACACGTTTCTCGACGGGGTGCCTGGCTTTGTCGAGTTTCATCTGCTGCGCGGTCCCGAGCTCGAGGACCACACGCTGTACGCCTCGCACACGATCTGGGCGAACCATGCCGCTTTCGAGGCGTGGACCAAGTCGGAGGCGTTTCGCGCGGCGCATCAGCGCGCTGGCGATAACAAGCCGCTCTATCTCGGCCATCCCCAGTTCGAAGGCTTTGAGGTGATGCAGACGGTGGGACGCGGCGCGAAGTAGCGCCGCGCCATCAACATCAGCCCTGAGTGATCTTGTCGATCTCCGCCATCTCATCGGCGCTGAGCTTCCACGCGATCGCCTTGACGTTCTGCTCGATCTGCTCGACGCGGGTGGCGCCCGCGATGACGCTCGAGACCTGCGGGCGGCCGGCGAGCCAGGAGAAGGCGAGCTCGAGCATCGAGTGTCCGCGCGCTTGCGCAAAGGCCTGCAGCTTCTCGACGATCGCCTCGTTGCGCGGGGTGACGTAGCGGTCGCGCAGTCGCGGAGTTTGGCCAAAGCGGGTGTCGCCGGGTGCAGACTCACCCTTTTTGTATTTGCCGGTCAGAAGTCCGCTTGCGAGCGGGAAGAACGGCAACAGGCCGAGCTTGTATTCCGTTGCTGCCGGCAGCAGGTCCTTCTCGATGTCGCGCACGACCAGGGAATATTCGTCCTGGCAGGAGACGAAGCGGCTGACATTCATCGCGCGCGCGACATACTCCGCTTCCGCAATCCGCCACGCCGGAAAGTTGGAATTGCCGATGTAGCGGACCTTGCCCTGGCGGACGAGATCGTCGAGCGCGCGAAGACTCTCCTCGATCGGCGTCAGCGGGTCGTAATCGTGCTGCTGGTAGAGATCGATGTAATCGGTCTTCAGCCGCTTCAGGCTCGCGTCCACGGCCGCCATGATGTAGCGGCGCGAGGCGCCCTGCTTGGTTCCGTCCTCCGCCATCGGCTTGGAGTATTTCGTCGCCAGCACGATGTCCTTGCGGCGATCGCCCAGCACGGCGCCGAGCACATTTTCCGAGCCGCCCATGGCCGAATAGATGTCGGCAGTGTCGAACAGCGTGATGCCGAGATCGAGCGCGCGGTGGATCACCTTGCGCGAGGCCTCGAGGTCGATGCGCTGGCCGAAATTGTTGCAGCCGAGCCCGACCGCGGACACGCGGAGGCCGGAGGCGCCGAGATTACGAATTTCCATGGGAGGTCCTGTCAGGAGAAAGCGGGCCATTGTGGCCGCGCTGCCCGCTAGCGGCAAGGCGTCGCCTTGCGTTGCTGCCATGCTGCCGGGAACTGAAGCCAAAAAAATGCGGCCCCTGTCAGACGCGGCGACTGACGGGGACCGCTTTGGGGCGCTTGATCGGTGACGGGGGGCCTGATCAGACGCAGGTGCAACGTAGTCCCGCTATGTTACGCGCGGGTGACAGGCAGAGTTATCCACAGGGACTCCGCGGCTGCCGCGATCAGAAGATCTTGCGATAGACGATGAAGCCGGAGCGCTCGGCGACCTTGTCGTACAGGCTCTGCGCCGTGACGTTGGTCTCGTGCGTCTGCCAGTAGACCCGCGGGGACCCCGCGAGCTTTGCGCGCTCGTAGACGCCGTAGATCAGCGCTGAGGCGACGCCCTTGCCGCGCGAGGCCTCCAGCGTGAACAGGTCCTGCAGATAGCAGGACGGTTCGATCGCCGTGGTGCTGCGGTGAAACAGATAGTTCGTCATGCCGAGCAGCTTGCCGTCGCTCTCGGCGACCAGCCCATGCACCGGCTCATAGCCATCGAAGAAGCGCTGCCACGTCATGCGCGTGATTTCGGGCGCCAGCGCGGTCGGGCCGGAGCGGCCGTAGAAAGCGTTATAGCCATCCCACAACGGCAGCCATTGATCGTAGTCCTGCTTCGTGACGGAGCGAATGATGAGCGACATGTGAGTTTCCGCGATCTCGGAGGACGCAAGGCGATGAAGCGTCCTTCATACGTGATGATCGCACTGCCGATCAATCGCGCCGTCGCATCACTCCGCGACGCGCAAGTACCGCATCAGCCTGCGGCCCGCAGGGTCGCGCAGCGAGCGGTAGTACTCGGCGCGCGCGGGCGGGTCGGTGTGGCGTACGAGGTCGGTCACGGGCGTGTAGCCCAGCATGCGCCCGCCATCGGGCAGGACGGCGCAGACGAAGCGCAGCACCTCGCCATTGCGCAAGGCGATGTTGATCGGCGTGGCGTCGCCGATCCGCACCATTTGCATCCGCTGTGCGATGAAGGTGCCGAGCTCGTCCTCGGGCAGCTCGAACGCGCCGGTGTCGCGGCCGTGATACATCAGCGCAATGAAGGGCGGCTTGCCGTCGGCCACTTCGTCCGGCAGCGCAAAATAGTCGCGAAATGCGCGGTTGATGAATTCGGCACGCGTTTCGGCGTCGAGCAGCACGATGCCGATATCGACTTGGTCGAGCGCGGCCGACAGCCGCGCGGCGGTGGCGTGGCTCTGGCGCTCGGCGGCGAATGTGCCGAGCAGCCGCTCGCGCATCAGGCCGGTGATTGCGGCCGTGCCGGCAGTCGTCACGGCGAGGAGGCCGAGCCGGACCAGATCCGCCGCCGCATAGCCCGGCAGGGCCCGATGGGCCAGAAAGAACAACGCCGCGCCGATCACCGCGACGGCAGCGCTGGTCATGGCGGAAGCGAGACCCGACAGTGAGCCGGCGAGCGCCACGATGCAGACGAACAGGGGCGCGGGCGAGGGAACATGGATATAGCGATCGAGCAGGATCGCCAGCAGCGCAATTGCCGCTGTCAGCGCCGGACCGGAGATCGCACGCCATCCGAACCGCATGGGCCAGTCTCGCTCCTCCCGAACGAGGTAAGGCCGCAACACTGGCTGATCGTTGCGCCCATGCGATGCGATTTCATGCAGTGCGCTTAAGGAGCACTTGCCGGTAAGGGCAAGGCTTTCGGATGATTTTAAGCCAAATGCGCGTGCCTGAGGCGCTGCTGCTGCGCCGGCGCATTCAGCGTCGACGTCCCCGAGCTCTTGCGCACGCCGGTGAAAATCAACAGCGATGCCGCGACCAGGATGGCCGCAGTCAGGGTGATTGCAACGACTACCACAGGCGATTTCATCGGTGTCCTGTCGCGATGCCGGTCGGCGCGGGCCGCGCGGCACCTTGAAGGCGGGTCCGGGATGAAACGGGGATCAGACCGGCAGGCCCATCGCCATGGTCGCCTTGGTCGACAGCACAGTCAGGGTGACGATCAGGCACAGCGAGAGCGCGGCGACGGCGAGCGAGGCCACGACCGCGTTGGTCAGCCGGGAAGACGAAACGGTAACGGTTGGGCCCCGAAAGCCTGCCGTGCCGGACGCCCGAATCATGCTCTAAATCCTTCAACGTGCGAGCGAATCACCCGCGACTCGAACAATTTCCCTGTTTCAACCGGCAATATTGGGGCGGCCATAGCGTCGAAAATGGCGAGAATGCGGCACAGGCTGCCCTTATGCCCGCTATTCCCGGAGCCAGCGCGCCGTCAGGCGCCCGCCGCGATGCTGGCGGGGTCGTCGACGTCGGCCGGCCGCCAGTCCATCGCTACGAAGCCGGGTGCAGCTTCCACGCGCTTCAGCCAGTCCCGGATCGCCGGGAAGGTCGAGAGGTCGAAGTCGCAGCGCTCGGCGAGGTGGGTGTAGCCGTAGAGCGCGATGTCGGCGACCGTGAGCTGGCGGGCGGCGAAATAGGCGTTGGTCTTGAGGTGGTTTTCCATCACCTGGAGCGCGCCATAGCCGCGCTCCATCCAATCTTCCAGGGAGTGGGTCTGAAGATCGCGGCCGCCCTTGACCAGCGACAGCCAGAAATAGGCGGCGCCGATGTTCGGCTCGAGCGCGTGCTGCTCGAAGAACATCCATTGCAGCGCTTCGGCGCGGTCGATGCGGTTCTCGGGCGCGAGCGGCGTGCCGACCGCGACGTACCAGAGGATGGCGTTGGACTCGGCGAGATAGCGGTCGTCGCCGACCTCGAGCAGCGGCACTTGTCCCGACGGGTTCTTGGTCAGAAAGTCCGGCGTGCGACTCTCGCCGCGCAGAATGTCCACCTCGACCGCTTCGTAAGGCACGTTCAGCAGGGCTAGCGCAAGGCGGACCTTGTAGCTGTTGCCGGAGCGTTGCATCGAATAGAGCTTGTACATTCTGGAGTTCGTTCCGAGGACGGGAAGGCGCGGTGTTCGTTGCCCCGCACCGCGGCTAAACAATGATGCCGTTGCGAATCCGCCGCAAGACCCGCGCCATAGAAAAACTCGAAAACCCTACCGCACCGCAATGCCGCGAAAGATCATTTTCGTGCGACGCTGCAAATCAGATCACGCTTGCGTTAGCGCGCGGCCGCACGTTCGTGCGGGACGGTTGAACGATCGTGATCGCCTCGGCCGCTGACGGCCAAAGTCTTTCAAAGCAAGTCGCTCGAAGGTTGTCTCAAGCGTCCTCTCGAGCGTCAGACTGCCGTCAGCTTCATGGCGGCGCGCAACGCGCAAAATTGCTCCGAGGACAGGCCTTGCCGGATATGAGGGATTCCGGCGGCAAAGTTACGGAAAATTGCGGGAAATCGCGCCTTGAAACGCTCTAGATCCGTAAACTTTTTCGAGATCGGGCCGAAGTTTCTTGCAGCGCAGCGGCACACGTTTTAGGGTGGCTCATTCCCACAATCGGAGTCGTGAGGCCAAAGGGTTCACGACGCTTGTCAGGAGATGACGATGTCCTTCCTTGCCGCTGCGCTCGACCGTGTGAAGCCGTCCGCGACCATCGCGGTCACGGATAAAGCACGTGCGCTGAAAGCGGCGGGCCGCAACGTCATCGGCCTCGGTGCCGGCGAGCCCGACTTCGACACGCCCGCCAACATCAAGCTGGCTGCGATCCATGCCATCGAAGCCGGCAAGACCAAGTACACCGCCGTCGACGGCATTCCCGAGCTGAAGGAAGCCATCATCGGCAAGTTTCAGCGCGAGAACGGCGTGGCCTACAAGCCGAACCAGATCATCGTCGGCACCGGCGGCAAGCAGGTGCTCTACAACGCGCTGATGGCGACCATCAATCCGGGCGACGAGGTGATCATCCCCGCGCCGTACTGGGTCAGCTATCCCGAGATGGTGGCGCTCGCCGGCGGCGAGCCGGTGCCGGTGGTCTGCACCGCCGCGACCGGCTTCAAGCTCCAGGCCGAGGCGCTCGAGCGCGCGATCACGCCGAAGACCAAATGGGTGATCCTGTGCTCGCCGTCGAACCCGACCGGTGCGGCCTACACCAGGACCGAGTTGAAGGCGCTCACCGACGTGCTGGTCAGGCATCCGCATGTGTGGGTGATGACCGACGACATGTACGAGCACCTCGTCTATGACGACTTCCAGTTCACCACGGTCGCGCAGGTCGAGCCGAAACTCTACGACCGCACGCTCACCGTGAACGGCGTGTCGAAGGCCTATTGCATGACCGGCTGGCGCATCGGCTACGCCGGCGGTCCGGCGCAGCTCATCAAGGCGATGTCGACGATCCAGTCGCAGTCGACCTCGAACCCGTCGTCGATCGCACAATGGGCCGCGGTCGAAGCGCTGAACGGTCCGCAGGACTTCATCCCCGCCAACAACAAGGTGTTCAAGGAGCGCCGCGACCTCGTGGTCTCCATGCTCAACCAGGCCAAGGGCATCGAGTGCCCGCGTCCCGAAGGCGCGTTCTACGTCTATCCCTCCTGCGCCGGCACCATCGGCAAGACCGCGCCGTCGGGCAAGGTGATCGACAATGACGAGACCTTCGTGACCGAGTTGCTCGAGACCGAAGGCGTCGCCGTGGTGCAGGGTTCGGCCTTCGGCCTCGGCCCGGCGTTCCGCATCTCCTACGCGACCAAGACCTCGGACCTCGAAGACGCCTGCAAGCGCATCCAGCGCTTCTGCGGTAATCTCCGCTGAGCCTGTCGCGAATACCTTTCGAAAAGGCCCGCCTCCGGCGGGCCTTTTTATTGTTTGCACGCTTATCGTCACGCGTGATCTGGCACCAGTACGGCTGTTGTGGCATAGACCATCGCGCAACACGGGTGGGGCGCTCTCTCTGCTCGCATCACATTCATCGCCGGAGATATTCATGCGCCGTTCGTTCATCCTCGCCGGGCTCGCCGCGGCCAGCCTCGTTGCCTCCGTCGCAAACAGCGGCGCTCAGCAGCAGCGGATGGTCCGGGTCGGCGTGCTCGAATGCCGCGGCGGCGCCAGCGTCGGCTTCATCGTGGGCTCGGTGACCAATCTCGGTTGCGTCCTGCGTGCCGACGGTTTGCCGGAAGATCGCTACGTCGCGACCATTCGTAAAGTGGGCCTCGACATCGGCATCACCCAGGAGACCACGCTGGCCTGGGGCGTGTTCGCGCCGGTCGACCGGCTCGGCCCCGGCGATCTCTCGGGCAATTATGCCGGCGCGCAGGGCAGCGCCTCGGTCGGCGTCGGTATCGGTGGCAACGCGCTGATCGGCGGCTCCAACAATTCGATCGCGCTCCAGCCGCTCAGCGTGCAGGGCCAGGTCGGCCTCAACGTCGCCGCTGGCCTCGAGAGCCTGGAACTCCGTCCGGGTCGTTGACAATTTCGCGTGTGCAGATCGCGTCAGTCCGACGCGATCTCGGCAACGACGCACCGCAGCGATTTTTGATGCTTGCCAAATCTCGGGGACGGGCAGAGCATCGGCGTTTGCCGACCCAATCATGGGCCGAGCTCCACACCAAGGAGGCGGCGAATGGGACAAGACGTCAGAAGTCCCCGAGGTCCACGGTGCATCGCACTGGTGGGCCCATTCCAAAGCGGTAAAACCACACTTCTCGAAGCAATACTGGCGCGAACGGGCGCAATCCCCCGCGTCGGCAGCGTCGACGCCGGAACATCCGTCGGCGACGCCTCGCCTGAGGCCCGTCATCACAAGATGACCGTCGGCCTGACTGCCGCCACCACGAGTTTCATGGGCGACAGCTACACCTTCCTCGATTGTCCCGGTTCCGTTGAGTTCGCCCACGACATGCGTGCAGCGCTTCCCGCTGTCGACGCCGCGGTCGTGGTCTGCGAGGCCGACGAGAAGAAGCTGCCGCAGCTTCAGATCATCCTGCGCGAGCTGGAGGAGCTGAAGATCCCGCGTTTCCTGTTCCTCAACAAGATCGATCGCGCCAACAAGCGCATCCGCGAGACGCTGGCGACACTCCAGCCCGCCTCGCGCGTACCGCTGGTGCTGCGCCAGATCCCGATCTGGAAGGGCGAGCTGATCGAGGGCTTCGTCGATCTCGCGCTGGAACGTGCGTTCATCTACCGCGAGCACAAGGCCTCCGAGGTGGTCGCGCTCGAAGGCGGAGATCTCGATCGCGAGAAGGAGGCCCGCTTCTCGATGCTGGAGAAGCTCGCCGATCACGACGACGCGCTGATGGAGCAATTGCTCGAGGACATCCAGCCGCCGCGCGATGCGGTGTTCGACGATCTCGCCCGCGAATTGCGCGAGGGGCAGATCTGCCCCGTGCTGCTGGGTGCCGCCGCGCGCGAAAACGGCGTGCTGCGCCTGATGAAGGCCCTGCGCCACGAGGCGCCCGGCATCGAGGAAACTGCAAAGCGTCTCGGTGTGCCGGCCAGCAAGGAGGCGCTCGGCTACGTCTTCAAGACGCTGCATTCGCAGCACGGCGGAAAGCTGTCGCTGACGCGATTGCTCGCCGGCCATCTCGACGACGGAGCGACGCTGCAATCCGCCTCCGGCGGGAGCGGCCGCATCTCCGGCATCCTCGCCGTCAACGGCGCCTACGATACCAAGCGTGCCGCGGCCGAAGCCGGCGACACGGTTGCGCTCGCCAAGGTCGACCCGATCAAGACCGGCGACACGGTCTCGAGCGGCAAGTCCCCGCCGGCTGCGCTGTTCGCCCCGGAGCCGACGCCGCCGGTGCTCGCGATCTCGGTCGCCGCCACCGACCGCAAGGACGACGTCAAGCTCGGCCAGGCCCTTGCCCGGCTGCATGAGGAGGATCCCTCGCTCGGCGTCGTGATGAACGCCCAGACCCACGACACCGTGCTGTGGGGCCAGGGCGAGATGCATCTGCGCGTGGCGAGCGAACGGCTGCGCGACCGCTTCGGCGTCAAGATCACCTCGCATCCACCCGCCATCGGCTACCAGGAGACCATCCGCAAGCCGATCGTTCAGCGCGGCCGCCACAAGAAGCAATCCGGCGGTCACGGTCAGTTCGGCGATGTCGTGCTCGACATCAAGCCGCTGCCGCGCGGCGAGGGCTTCAAGTTCACCGAGAAGGTGGTCGGCGGCGCGGTGCCGCGCAATTATATCGGCGCGGTGGAAGAGGGTGTTGTCGACGGGCTGACGCGCGGCCCGCTCGGTTTCCCCGTCACCGATCTGCAGGTGACGCTGACCGACGGCTCCTATCACAGCGTCGACTCCTCCGACCTCGCCTTCCGCACGGCGGCGCGGGTCGGACTCAACGAAGGCCTGCCGCAATGCCAGTCGGTGCTGCTGGAGCCGATCCACGTGGTCGAGATCGTCTGCCCGACCGACGCCACCGCCAAGATCAACGCGATCCTGTCGGCGCGGCGCGGCCAGATCCTCGGCTTCGACACCCGTGACGGCTGGAGCGGATGGGACTGCGTCCGCGCCATGATGCCGGAAGCGGAGATCGGCGAGCTCATCGTCGAGCTGCGTTCGGCCACGGCTGGAGCCGGCAGCTTCACCCGTCAGTTCGACCACATGGCCGAGGTGACCGGCCGCGCCGCCGACCAGATCATCGCCGCGCATCAGCACGCGGCGTGATGTAAGGGAAGCACGGCTCTCTCACTCCCTCTCCCCGTTCTTTACGGGGAGAGGCTGAGGTGAGGGGCCGTTTCCGCGCCCACGGTGTTTCGTTTGGCCGAACCCGCGCCCAACCTCCGTCATTGCGAGCGCAGCGAAGCAATCCAGACTGGCTCTGCGGAGGCGGTCTGGATTGCTTCGTCGCAAGAGCTCCTCGCAATGACGGAGGAGGCAGACGGGGCAGCCCCTTGCGTTCCCCCTTACAATGATGTATTTTACATCATTGTACATGCTCCAGATATCACTTATAAACTCTGATACGTGAGGCCACGGTGATCACGTCGTTCCAGATGCGGGCAGCCCGCGCGCTGCTTGGCATTGACCAGAAAGCCTTGGCCGAGCTCGCCGGCGTTTCGCTGCCGACCATCCAGCGGATGGAGGCCAGCACCGGCAATGTGCGCGGCGTGGTCGAGACCTTGATCAAGGTGGTCGAGGCGTTCGACCGGGCCGGTGTCGAGCTGATCGGCGAGCAGGCCCGCAGCGACAGCGGCGGGCGGGGCGTTCGCCTGAAGGAGCCGGGGCCGCCGCGCCGCGTGGGAGCATGATCGCGTTGATCGTGCTCTGGATGAGCTAGCGCATCGTCGCACGCGCGCTGCACGATGCACCGGAGCATTGTGGGCAGCGGAGCACTCTTCGGACATGAGCATCACTGGCGAACACGCAGGCAAGCTGCATCAGCTGCGTCGACCGACCTTTGCCGAACTCTATCTCCCCAAGCTCGTCACCGTCTGGCGCGAAGGCTACGGCCTCGCGGATCTCCGCGCCGATGTGTTCGCGGGCCTCACGGTTGCAATCGTCGCGCTGCCGCTGTCGATGGCGATCGCAATCGCCTCGGGCGTGACGCCGGACCGCGGGCTCTACACCGCTGTCGTCGGTGGCTTCATCGTGTCGCTGCTCGGCGGCAGTCGCTTCCAGATCGGCGGGCCCGCCGGCGCCTTCATCGTGCTGGTCGCGGTAACCGCGGAGCGGCATGGCGTCGACGGAGTCATCCTCGCCACCCTAATGGCGGGCATGGTCCTGATCGCCGCGGGCCTGTTGCGGATCGGCACCTACATCAAGTTCATTCCCTACCCCGTCACGGTCGGCTTCACCGCGGGCATCGCCGTGATCATCTTCGCCAGCCAGCTCCGCGATCTCGGCGGGATCACGCTGGCTCGGAAAGAGCCCAGCGAATTCGTGCCGAAACTCGTTGCGCTCGCCGGAGGCCTGCACACGATCAATCCCTCCGCCGTCGCGGTCGCGATCGTCAGCATTGCCATCATCGCGGCCTTGCGGCGCTGGCGGCCATCCTGGCCCGGCATCCTGATCGCGGTCGTGCTCGCGGCGGTGGCGACTGCCGTGCTGTCGCTGCCGGTTGAGACGATTGGCAGCCGGTTCGGCGGCATTCCGCGCGAATTGCCGTCGCCGGCGCTGCCGGCGTTCTCGCTCGCGAAGGCGACGGCCGTGCTGCCCGATGCGATCTCGTTCGCGCTGCTGGCCGCGATCGAATCGCTGCTGTCGGCGGTGGTGGCCGACGGCATGACCGGACGCCGCCACCGCTCCAATTGCGAGCTGGTGGCGCAAGGTGCGGCCAACATCGGCTCGGCGTTGTTCGGCGGCATCTGCGTCACCGGCCTGATCGCGCGCACCGCCACCAACATCCGCGCCGGCGGACGCGGGCCGCTCGCGGGCATGCTGCATTCGGTCTTTCTGCTGCTGTTCATGCTGATCGCAGCGCCGCTCGCGAGCTACATCCCGCTGGCCGTGCTCGCCGCCGTGCTCGTCGTGGTCGCCTGGACCATGGCGGAGAAGCACGAATTCGCGACGCTGCTGCGCTCATCCTGGGGCGATGCCGTCGTGCTGCTCGCGACCTTCCTGCTCACCATCTTCCGCGACCTGACCGAAGGCATCCTGGTCGGGTTCGCGCTCGGCGCGGTGCTGTTCATCCACCGCATGGCGGAGATGACGGGCATCGAGGAGCGCTCCCCGCTGGTGGCCGCCGATCGTCCCGATGACGGCAATGGCGAGCGCGTGCCTTACGATCCCGCGCTCGCCATCGATCGCGACGTGCTGGTCTATCGCATCACCGGTGCGTTCTTCTTCGGTGCCGCCTCGGCAATCGGAAACGTGCTCGACAGCATCGCCGAGCAGCGCAAGGGTCTTGTGGTCGATTTCGCCGCTGTGCCGTTCCTGGATTCGACGGCCGCCAACGTGCTCGGCCGCGTCGCCGCCAAGGCGCACCGCCAGGGCATCCGGCTGTTCATCACGGGGGCGTCGCCCCCGGTTCGTCGCGCGCTGCTCACCCATGGCGTGACGCCGCCGCGTGCGCGCTATCGCGAGACGATCGCGCGTGCCGTTGCCGACATCAAGGGCGGCGCGGCGCGGCCCGTGGCCGATGACGCGGCCGCGACCTGACGGCAGCGCACTTCTCAAGCCGGCCGATTTGATCGACACTGCCGCGTCACGGCGGTGGTGCAGGGAATGCTGGATTCGCGTCGCAATATCGCGCTGGCCTGCGCGCTCAGCATGCTGGCGGGCTATGTCGACGGCATCGGCTTCCTGCATCTCGGCGGCCTGTTCGTCTCGTTCATGAGCGGCAACTCCACGCGTCTCGGCGTCAGCCTTGCGGAAGCGCAGTGGTGGCAGGCCGCCAGCGCCCTCGGCCTGATCGCGCTGTTCGTGGCCGGTGCTGCGGCCGGCAGCCTCGTCGTGCTCGGCGGCGGGGCCGAGCGGCAGCCCTGGCTGCTTCTCATTGAAACCGGGCTGCTTGCGGGTGCCGGACTTTGCCATGCTTACGGCCTGTCGAACCTCGCGATCGCGGCCATCGTACTCGCGATGGGCCTGGAGAACGCCGTGTTCCAGATCGATGGTGGCGCGGGCCTCGGCCTCACCTATGTCACGGGCGCGCTGGTCAAGGTCGGCCAGTTCCTCGCGGTGAGCCTCACCGGCGGGCCGCGCTGGAATTGGGCGCCGAACCTGCTGTTGTGGGCGGCGCTCGTTGCGGGGGCGGCGGGCGGCGCGCTTGGCTATGCCCGGATCAACCTCGCCGCGATCTGGTTCGCCGCTGCCGCGGCGCTGGCTTTGGCCGCGATCGTGGCAGTGGCGATGCGGCGGCCGCGCGCTTGACAGAGCCGGCGGGACGCGAAATGGATCGCCTCGAACACGACCCGAGGGACAGATGACCGCGCTCAGGACTCCCGCAGCCTGTTTGATCGGATGGCCGGCCGCGCATTCGCGCTCGCCGCTGATCCATCGTTTTTGGCTGCGCACGCTCGGAATCGAGGGAGGTTACGTCATCGAGGCGGTCCCGCCCGAGGATCTGCGCGACTTCGTGCTGCGGCTGTCGCTGCGCGGCTTCGTTGGCGCCAACGTCACGATCCCGCACAAGGAAGATGTGCTGGCGCTGTCCACGCCCGATGCGCGTGCCAGGGCCGTCGGCGCTGCGAACACGCTGTGGTTTGCCGACGGCGAGCTGCGCTCGACCAATACCGATGTCGAAGGCTTCATCGGCAATCTCGATGCCGGAGCGGCCGGTTGGGACAGCGCGGAAGAGGCATTGGTGCTCGGGGCCGGCGGTTCCTCGCGCGCGGTCGTGTTCGGCCTGCTCGAACGCGGCATCAAGCGCATCCACCTCGCCAACCGCACCATCGCGCGCGCCGAGACGCTGGCAAGACAGTTCGGGCCGAACGTGCATCCGATCCCCTGGGACGGCATCAACGACGTGCTGCCGCGCGCAAGACTTCTCCTCAACACGACCTCGCTCGGCATGCACGGCCAGCCTTCACTCGATGTCGACGTGGCGCGCCTGCCGGACGGGGCGGTCGTCGCCGACCTCGTCTACGTTCCCCTGGTGACGCCGCTGCTGGCGGCTGCGAAGGCGCGCGGCCTGAACACCGCCGACGGCCTCGGCATGCTCCTGCATCAGGCGGTGCGCGGCTTCGAGCTGTGGTTCGGCCAAAGGCCTGCTGTCACGGCCGAGCTGCGCGCGCTGGTCGAGGCCGATCTCACAAAGACTTGAAAGGATAACGGCGAATAGCACCCCACCTCCGGAGTTCTATCCCCGTGGGGACAATCCGGAGACCGTCATGCCTGTTCAACGTGCAACTTTCACACGTCCGCTCATCGCCGTCGCGATGGTGGCCGCTTCCACCCTCTATGCCGTCGCGCAGAGGGCGCCGGTGCCGACGCGCGTGCGCGGCACGATCGAGAGCGTCAATGGCGACACCATGCAGGTCAAGTCGCGCAGCGGCGAGGACGTCAAGCTCCGCATCGCCCCTGACGTGAACGTGTCGGGCGTTACCAAAATTTCACTCGCCGACATCAAGGTCGGCTCCTTCGTCGGCGCCACCACGGTGCCGGGTCCGGACGGCGGCCAGAACGCGGTCGAGGTCCACGTGTTTCCGGAGAGCATGCGCGGCACCGGCGAGGGCTCGCGGCCCTATGACCTCAAGCCGAACTCCACCATGACCAACGCCACGGTGTCGGAGAGCGTGGTCGGCAATGACGGTCATACGCTGTTGGTGAAGTACAAGGACGGCGAGAAGAAGGTGTTCGTCGCCGACAACACGCCGGTCGTGACCTTCGTGCCCGGCGACAAATCCGAGCTGAAGGCCGGCGCAAAAGTCGTCGCCTTCATGAAGCAGCTGCCGGACGGCTCGTTCGAAACCAACCGTGTCAGTGTCGGCCTCGACGGCCTGACACCACCGATGTGATGGAGAATCGCAACATGTCGAAATCAAGCTGGATGCCGCGCCTGTTCGTAGCGGCGTTCGTCGTCACATCCATGTTCTCCGCCTCGGCGCAGCAGTCGCCGACCGTCCGCATCCGCGGCACCATCGAGAGCGTCGACGGCAACACGCTCGGCATCAAGACGCGCGAAGGCAGCGACGTCAAGGTGCGCATGACCGACAACGTCGCGGTCTTCGCCGTGGTGAAGACCTCACTGTCGGAGATCAAGGAAGGCTCGTATATCGGCGTCACCGGCATGCCCCAGCCCGACGGCACGCAGAAGGCGATCGCGGTGCACATCTTCCCCGAGAACCAGCGCGGCGCGGCCGAAGGTTTTCGTCCCTGGGATGCGCGCGCCAACTCGACCATGACTAACGCGACCGTGGCGCAGACTGTGGAAGGCACCGACGGCCAGAACATCACCGTCAAGTACAAGGACGGCGAGAAGAAAGTGGTGGTGCCGCCGGATACGCCGATCGTCACCTTCGTCGCCAGCGACAAATCCGAGATCAAGCCCGGCGCCAAGCTGATCATCTTCGGCGCGGCGAAGAAGGAGGACGGCTCGCTCGAGGCCAACCGGGTGAACGTCGGTCGCGACGGGATTACGCCGCCGATGTGAGGGACTAGCGCTGAACTCGTAGGGTGGGCAAAGGCGCACTTGCGCCGTGCCCACCACTTTCCCGCGTTTCGCGAAATTGGTGGGCACGCTTCGCTTTGCCCACCCTACGGCGCCGCCGCTTCGCTCACACCGCAATGATGTGATCGTCGATCTCGTCGATCCTGTTGACGCCGCACAGGCCCATGGTCGTGAGCAGCTCCTTCTGGATGATGTCGATCGCCTTGGCGACGCCGGCCTGGCCGCCGGCACCGAGGCCATGGGCGTAGGCGCGGCCGATCATGCAGGACTTTGCGCCGAGCGCGAGCGCGCGCATCACGTCCTGGCCGGAGCGGACACCGCCGTCGAACATGATCTCCATCTGCGAGCCGACCGCGTCGACGATCTCCGGCAGCGCCTCGATCGAGGACGGTGCGCCGTCGAGCTGACGGCCGCCATGGTTGGAGACGACCAGCGCCTGCGCGCCCGTCTTCGCGGCGAGCTCGGCGTCCTCGACGTCGAGGATGCCCTTCAGGATCAGCTTGCCCGGCCAGATGCTGCGGATCCACTCGATGTCGTTCCAGTTCAGCGAGGTGTCGAACTGCGAGTTGATCCAGGTCGACAGCGACGTGATGTCGTCGCTGACCTTCAGATGACCGGCGAGATTGCCGAAGGTGCGGCGCTTGCCCTGCAGCACGCCCGACACCCAGGCCGGCTTGGTGGCGAAATCGATCAGCTTCGACAGCGACCATTCCGGCGGCACCGTCATGCCGTTCTTGATGTCCTGGTGGCGCTGGCCGATCACCTGGAGATCGACGGTCAGCACGAGCGCGCTGCATTTCGCCGCCATCGCGCGCTGGATCAATTCCTTGATGAAGCCGCGGTCCTTCATCACGTAGAGCTGGAACCAGAACGGCTTCTCGACATTCGCGGCGATGTCCTCGATCGAGCAGATCGACATCGTCGACTGCGTGAACGGGATGCCGGCGGCCTGCGCGGCGCGGCAGGCATGAATCTCGCCGTCGCCATACTGCATGCCCAGGAGGCCGACGGGCGCCAATATCAACGGCATGGTCGAGGACTCGCCGAGGATCATGGTCGAGGTGTCGCGCCTGGAGACGTCGACCAGGACGCGCTGGCGGAACTTGATCGCCTGCATGTCCTCGCGGTTGGCGCGCAGCGTTTCCTCGGCATAGGAGCCGCGGTCGCAATAGTCGAAGAACGCCTTCGGCACGCGGCGCTGATGCAGCGTGCGAAGATCGTCGATACAGGTGATGTGCTTCATGAACGTTTCCCCGGCCCGTCTTGCATCAGAAGTCTTGCTTCAGAAGTCTTGCATCGGAAGATCGAGGGGTCATCTAGCATGGTTGGATGCACAGCCAAATCGTTTGGGAGGAGGGCGCCATGAGCAAACCGCGCGGCCAGCCGACACCGGAAGAGATCAAGGAGAAGCAGGATCTCGACGACGCGCTGGAGGAGGGTCTGGAAGAGACCTTCCCGGGGTCCGATCCCGTCAACGTCACCCAGCCGGCGCCGAGCCGCCAGGACGGCCATGTGAAGCGCTCCGACTAGGGGCGGGTTCCGCTCCGTTCCGCCCTGTCGGCCGGAAATATAGTGCTAACAATAAGTTACCGGGGCGCCTTGGGCCCGGTCCCGTAATGATTAATCACATTTTTTGAAGCCAAGTTAGCCGCGAAGGCATTATAACGTCTCAGCAAATCAGGGATGCGGGTCCCTTTCGGGCATCCCGTAGTTGTAGAGGGGTCCCTGATTGTTGCGTGGGGGACGATATGAGCCGCAAATATTTCGGGACGGACGGGATCCGGGGCCGCGCCAACGGACTGATCACGCCGGAGCTCGCGCTCAAGGTCGGCCAGGCCGCAGGCCTTGCGTTTCAGCGCGGTGACCATCGCCACCGGGTCGTGATCGGCAAGGACACGCGTCTGTCCGGCTACATGATCGAATATGCGATGGTCGCGGGCTTCACCTCGGTCGGCATGGACGTGCTGCTGGTCGGCCCGATGCCGACGCCGGCGGTGGCGATGCTGACCAAGTCGATGCGCGCCGATCTCGGAGTGATGATCTCGGCCTCGCACAATCTGTTCGAGGACAACGGCATCAAGCTGTTCGGCCCGCAGGGTTTCAAGCTGTCCGACGACGTCGAGAAGCAGATCGAGCAGCTGCTCGACGAATCCCTCGACAAGCGGCTCGCTCAGAGCGCGAGCCTCGGCCGCGCCCGCCGTATCGACGGCGTGCATGACCGCTACATCGAATTCGCCAAGCGTACGCTGCCGCGCGATCTCTCGCTCGACGGCCTGCGCGTCGTGGTCGATTGCGCCAACGGCGCCGCCTACAAGGTGGTGCCGGAAGCGCTGTGGGAATTGGGCGCCGACGTCGTGCCGATCGGCGTCGAGCCCGACGGTTTCAACATCAACAAGGAATGCGGCTCGACCTCGCCGGAAACGCTGTCGAAGAAGGTGCGCGAGATGCGCGCCGACATCGGCATCGCGCTCGACGGCGACGCCGATCGCGTCATCCTGGTCGACGAGCGCGGCCACACCGTCGACGGCGACCAGCTGCTCGCGGTGATCGCGCAGAGCTGGAAGGAAGACGGCCGGCTGTCGCGGCCGGGCATCGTCGCCACCGTGATGTCCAATCTCGGCCTCGAACGCTTCCTCAAGGGGCAGGGGCTCGATCTCGTGCGCACGCCGGTCGGCGACCGCTACGTGCTCGAGCAGATGCTGAAAGGCGGCTACAATCTCGGCGGCGAGCAGTCCGGCCACATCATCCTGTCCGACTATGCCACCACCGGCGACGGCTTCGTTGCGGCGCTGCAGGTGCTGGCCGTGGTGCAGAAGCTGCGCCGGCCCGTGTCGGAGGTCTGCCACCGTTTCGACCCGCTGCCGCAGATCCTGAAGAACGTCCGCTACAAGAGCGGCAAGCCGCTCGAGGATTCCGACGTCAAATCGGCGATCTCCGACGGCGAGAAGCGGCTCAACGGCCACGGCCGCCTTCTGATCCGCTCGTCCGGCACCGAGCCCGTGATCCGCGTCATGGGCGAGGGCGAGGACCGCCTGCTGGTCGAGGACGTCGTCGACACCATCGTCTCCGCGCTCGGACAGGCCGCGGCCTGAGGCGCATCGCTACGCGAAGCGCGATCGTAGCCCGGATGGAGCGCAGCGAAATCCGGGGATCGAGCCGGCGGACATAGACGTCCCGGATTACGCTTCGCTCCATCCGGGCTACGAAATCCCCGGACCCTCATGGTGAGGAGCCCGCCAACGGCGGGCGTCTCGAACCATGCAGGCCGTGTCGCCTCGCGGTGAAACCGGCACGTGCATTCCAGCCATCGACGATTGGCGGTGGATCGGCCGCAGCCGGCATCGTAGTTAGGCGGTGCGGCAATCTGCCGTGCCCGCCGGGATGCTCCATTGAACAAGCCTGTCGTCGTCTCCGAGGAAACGCTGACCGAACCGGTCGTCGTCAGCGACGTGGCGCCCGCCGCCCGGGCTGCCGCAGGGCCGGCCTATGTCGTGCTCGCCGGCATCAGCTTCTCGCACTTCCTCAACGATACCATGCAGTCGCTGATCGCCTCGGTGTATCCGATCCTGAAGGACACCTACGCGCTCGACTTCGCGCAGATCGGCATGATCACGCTGGCCTTCCAGTTCACGGCCTCGCTGCTCCAGCCGGTGGTCGGCCATTACACTGACAAGAAAGCGCAGCCCTATTCGCTCGCGATCGGCATGGCCTCGACCTTCTTCGGCCTGCTGCTGCTCAGCGCCGCACACCAATATCTCGTCATCCTCGTCGCCGCAGCGCTGGTCGGCCTCGGCTCCGCGGTGTTTCACCCGGAGTCGGCGCGCATCGCGCGGCTCGCCTCTGGCGGCCGCTATGGTTTCGCGCAATCGGTGTTCCAGCTCGGCGGCAGCTTCGGCACGTCGATGGGGCCGTTGCTGGCGGCGCTGATCGTGGTGCCGCTCGGGCAGGGCAGCATCGCATGGTTCTCCTCGATCGCGTTCCTCGCGATCCTCATCCTCTGGCGCATCGGCCGCTGGTATGAGCCGCAGATCAAGGCGAAGAAGACGGCGACGGTGCAGGCCCATCCCGACGCGCCGAGCTCGCGCCGCGTCGCGGTCGCGCTTGCGGTGCTGGTGGCGCTCCTGTTCTCGAAGCAGCTCTACGTCTCGAGCCTGTCGAGCTACTACATCTTCTATCTGATCGATCGCTTCGGCGTGTCGACGCAGGCGGCGCAGATCTATCTCTTCATCTTCCTTGCCGCGAATGCGGTCGGTGCGTTCTTCGGCGGTCCGCTGGGCGATCGCTTCGGCCGCAAGATCGTCATCTGGATCTCGATCCTCGGTGCGCTGCCGTTCACGCTGGCGCTGCCCTATGCCGGGCTCTATGCGAGCGCGGTGCTCAGCGTCATCATCGGCCTGATCATCTCCTCGACGACGTCGTCGATCATCGTGTTCGCGCAGGAGCTGGTGCCGCACCGCTTCGGCATGATCTCCGGCGTGTTCTTCGGTGTTGCCTTCGGCATCGGGGGCCTGGGTGCCGCCGTGCTCGGCAAGCTCGCCGATCACACCTCGATCGAGTTCGTCTACCAGGTCTGTGCCTGGCTGCCGGCGATCGGCCTGCTTGCGGTGTTCCTGCCCAAGCTGCCGCGGCACCTGCGTTAAAAAATCCTGTCTCGCTGCATTGCGGCTTCATCAATCGTTAGCAATTGGCGCGTCGGGGCGCCGCATTTTTGCAACGCTTCCGCGGCATGCGCGCGAGTGGTGAGAAAAAATCAACCTTAAAAATTAGGGTTAAGTGGCGCTTAAACATTTGGTGCCATCGTCCTCCCGTGAGTTTCCAGAACGTGGGGCGTCAGCATTTTGCCTCACCGGCCATAAGGACGAAGCCAAATGCGTAGCGTTAAGTCTCTCCTTGCCGCAGGTGCGGCGACCCTCATCTCTTCGATGGCGTTCGCCGCCGATATGCCGATCGCCGCTCCGCCTCCCATGTACGCGCCGCCGGCTCCGCCCGCCGACTTCGGCGGCTGGTATCTCCGCGGTGACATCGGCATGACCAACCAGAGCGCCAAGCGGATCGACAGCGCGACCGCGCAGGCGTTCCCGACCCAGGCCGTGGGCCTCGGCTTCGATAGCTCGCCGCTGTTCGACCTCGGCGTTGGTTATCGCTTCAACAACTGGTTCCGCACCGACGTGATCGGCCAGTATCGCGGCAAGGCCAATCTGCACGGTTCGGACAATGTCACGCTCAGCGCGACCGACTTCGAAGCCAACAACTACTCCGGCAGCAAATCCGAGTGGGTCGTCATGGCCAACGCCTATGTCGATCTCGGCACCTGGTGGTGCATCACCCCGTTCATCGGCGCCGGTGTCGGCGGTTCCTACAACAAGCTCAGCGGCTTCCGTGACGACGGCACCCGGATCAATCCCGGCGGGCTCTCCAACAGCGTGACCTACTTCGCCGACAACGGTAAGTGGAATTTCGCCTGGGCCGCCCATGCCGGTCTCGCCTACAAGGTCAGCCCCGGCCTCACCGTCGAACTCGCCTACAGCTACATGGATCTCGGCGACGCCAATCCCGGCAACTTCCGCGCCTACGACAACAGCATCTCGGGCCCGTCGACGATCAAGGTCAAGGACATCACCTCGCATGACGTGAAGCTCGGCGTGCGCTGGGACCTGAGCAGCCCGCCGGCCTACATGCCGCCGCCGCTCATCACCAAGGGCTGATCGTCAGCCTCATCGCTTAACGTCTCTTAACGGCGCGGGATCATCCCGCGCCGTTTTGCTTTGCATATTTTTCATGGCGAGCGGCGACGAAAACGTCAGACGCAACCATTGGTTAAGGTTAACGAGCCATGATCACGAGCGAAAGTTCGAGTTCGATGGAGCGTTGCAATGCGTGGGCTGATGTTGGCGGCGGCGATGTTGGGGACGGTGTCTGCTGCGCAAGCGGCCGACATGCCGGATCTGCCCATCCTGCGCGGCTCGTTCACCGACGGTCTGACCAACTCGCGGCCGAATTGGGAGGGCAGCTACGTCGGCGCCCAGGCCGGTTACGGGGCCTCCGACGAGAACTTCAACGGTTCGACCAACAACATGATGGCGGCGCTGCTGGCCGACACGTTGATCGAGTCGGAAATGGGTGTCTCGCAGTGGAATCTGGGCCTCGGTAAGGCCTCCCGCCGCACCACCGGATACGGCTTCTTCGCCGGCTACAATGCCCAGTGGGACGATGTCGTCCTCAGCCTGGAAGCAAGCTACCTCCACGGCTCCTTCGGCGGATCGGCCACGGCCAGCGAAGCCCGCAGCAACCAATTGTCCGACGGTAACGTGCACTCGGTCACGGCGAGCTCGACGTCTTCGATCGCGATCAAGGATATGGCAACATTCCGCGGCAGGGCCGGTTATGCGTGGGGATGCTTCCTGCCCTACATGTTCGCCGGACTCGCGCTCGGAAATGCCGACATCACGCGGTCTGTGAGTGCGCAGGATTTCGTGACCCCGGCCGGCGTTCTGCAGGGGCCGATCTCCTCGACCGACGTGCAGCACAACCATCTGATCTACGGCTACAGCGCCGGTCTCGGCGTGGACATCAATCTCGTGGGCGGTCTCTTCATGCGCGCCGAGTGGGAATATATCCGCTTCGCCGCCCAAGTGGACACCAACATCAACACCGTTCGCGCGGGCCTCGGCTACAAGTTCTGATCTTGTGCGCCGGGGCAATTGACAGGCCCGGTCAGTCCTGATGCTCTGTCGCTCCAAAACGGGGCGACGGCGATGAAGATCTACGGCGACACCAATTCCGGCAACTGTCTCAAGGTGAAGTGGGTCTGCGACAAGCTCGCGCTGCCTTACCAATGGATCGAGATCGACACCCGCAAGGGCGAGACGCGCACGCCGCAATTCCTGAAGATGAACGGCGCCGGCCAGGTGCCCACTGTCGCCTTCGACGACGGCCGCACGCTGGCGCAGTCCAATGCCATCATCCGCTACCTCGCCCGCGACAGCGCGCTCGTTCCGCGCGATGCCTTCACTGCGGCCAAGATGGACGAATGGCTGTTCTGGGAGCAGTACAGCCACGAGCCCTATATCGCGGTATGCCGCTTCCAGCTGGTCTATCTCGGCAAGGACGCATCCGAGCTCGATCCTGACAAGGTCAAGCGCGGCTATGCGGCGCTCGACCGCATGGAGCAGCATCTTGCGGCAAGCCGCTTCTTCGCCGGCGAGGAGGTTTCGCTCGCCGACGTCTCGCTGCTCGCCTATACCCGCCTCGCGCATGAAGGTGGCTTCGATCTCGGCCGCCATGCCGCCATCCGTCGCTGGATCGGCGAGGCCGAAGCTTGGCTCGGCCTTCCACCGGCGCGCTGAGAGGCGCGCTGATTCTTGGAGTTTCCCGACATGAACGAGAAGTCCGTCTCCATCCGTCCCGCGCGCCGCGAGGACGTTGCGGCGATCGTCGCCATGCTTGCCGATGATCATCTCGGGCGTGCCCGCGAGCGCGTGGAGGATCCCTTGCCTGAGTCCTATTATCAGGCGTTCGAGCGGGTCGCGCGCGATCAAAATCTCACGCTCGTGGTGGCAGAGAGCGAGGGCAGGGTGGTCGGCTGCCTGCAACTCGCGATCTTGCCGGGCATCAGCACGCAAGGCGGCATCCGCGGTCTGCTCGAAGATGTCCGCGTTGCTTCCGATTGTCGCAGCCGCGGCATCGGCGAGCAGTTGGTGCAATGGGCGGTCGCGGAAGCGAAAGCGCGCGGCTGCAATCTGGTCGAACTGCTGACGCATCAGACGCGAACAGACGCGCAGCGCTTCTACAAGCGGCTCGGCTTCGCTGCGAGTCACGTCGGCATGACTGTCCGCTTTTGACGCAGCTCGCCGCGAGCCTTGCGCGATCAGCAAATTCGGATCGCGCATTCGTTCATATTAAGAGCCGGTAAACTACCCAGCCGTCGTTCACGTTGAGCCGGGAACGATCGGTGCTACGGCAGCGTCGGACACCGGGCTCGGTCGGTTCGGGGATTTCGATGACAAGCTATTCCATGATCAAGGTCGGCAACGATTACGTCGTGCAGGCCAATGACAAATGCATTTTGAAAGTCGGCAGCCGACGTCGTGCCGCGCAATTGATCAGCGATGCCACGGACTTGCTGAACGCGCTTGCCGTGGTCGAATCCCCCAAGATTGCGCCGGAAGCGCCTTCACTCCAGCGTGAGACGCCGGAACTTCCTTGACGACTCTTCCCGTTTCCCGTATTAGCCGCGGCGGGACACCTCCCCCCAACGGGAGGCTTACTATCTGGAAGGGTAGATTATGACTGTAGCGAAGCCCGCTTCGCGGCCGAACGTGCCGCATTTCTCCTCCGGCCCCTGCGCCAAGCGCCCCGGCTGGAACGCCCAAAATCTCAAGGACGCAGCGCTCGGCCGCTCGCATCGCGCGAAGGTCGGCAAGACCAAGCTCAAGCTCGCGATCGATCTGACGCGCGAAGTGCTTGAAGTGCCCGCCGATTATCGCATCGGCATCGTGCCGGCGTCCGACACCGGCGCGGTCGAGATGGCGCTGTGGTCGCTGCTCGGTGCGCGGCCCGTCACCACGCTCGCCTGGGAATCCTTTGGCGAAGGCTGGGTCAGCGACATCGTCAAGGAATTGAAGCTCAAGGACGTCACCAAGCTCAACGCTGCCTATGGTGAGATCCCCGATCTCTCGAAGGTCGATCCCAACAGCGACGTCGTCTTCACCTGGAACGGCACCACCTCAGGCGTGCGCGTGCCGAACGCCGACTGGATCAGCGCGACCCGCGAAGGCCTGACCATTTGCGACGCGACGTCGGCCGCGTTCGCGCAACCGCTCGACTGGGCCAAGCTCGACGTCGTCACCTTCTCCTGGCAGAAGGCGCTCGGCGGTGAAGCCGCGCACGGCATGCTGATCCTTTCGCCCCGCGCAGTGGAGCGGCTCGAGACCTACAAGCCGGCCTGGCCGCTGCCGAAGATCTTCCGCATGACCAAGGGCGGCAAGATCAACGAAGGCATCTTCGTCGGCGAGACCATCAACACGCCGTCGATGCTGTGCGTCGAGGACTATCTCGATGCGCTGAACTGGGCCAAGTCGATCGGCGGCCTGAAGGCGCTGATCGCGCGCGCCGACGCCAACACCAAGGTGCTGGCCGACTGGAAGGCGAAGACGCCCTGGATCGACTTCCTGGCCAAGGACGCCGCGATCCGCTCCAACACCTCGGTGTGCCTAAAGTTCACCGATCCCGCGATCACCTCGCTTTCCGAGGACGCGCAGGCCGACTTCTCCAAGAAGCTGGTCGCGCTGGTCGAGAAGGAAGGCGCGGGCTACGACTTCGCCTACTACCGCGATGCGCCGGCCGGCCTGCGCATCTGGTGCGGCGCCACCGTCGAAGCCAGGGACGTCGAGCTCTTGACCCAGTGGATCGACTGGGCCTTCGCCGAGACCAAGGCGCAGCTCGCCAAGGCGGCGTAACGCGTTCCAACTCATTCTCGTCATGGCCGGGCTTGGCCCGGTCATCCATCGATCAAGAGAGATGGACCCGCGGGTCAGGCCCGCGGGCGACGTTCCGTAAATGCAGCTCGCACCACGGATTATCCCCATGACCAAGCCCAAAGTTCTCATTTCCGACGCGCTCTCTCCCGCTGCCGTGCAGATCTTCAGGGATCGCGGCGTCGAGGTCGACTTCCAGCCCAACCTCGGCAAGGACAAGGACAAGCTTGCCGAGATCATCGGCAATTACGACGGTCTCGCGATCCGCTCCGCGACCAAGGCGACCGCAAAAATCCTGGAGAAGGCGACCAACCTCAAGGTGATCGGCCGCGCCGGCATCGGCGTCGACAATGTCGAGATTCCCGCCGCCACGGCCAAGGGCATCATCGTAATGAACACGCCGTTCGGCAATTCGATCACGACCGCCGAGCACGCCATCACGCTGATGCTGGCGCTCGCCCGCGAGATCCCGCAGGCCGACGCTTCGACCCAGGCCGGCAAGTGGGAGAAGAACCGCTTCATGGGCGTCGAGATCACCGGCAAGGTGCTCGGCGTCGTCGGTTGCGGCAACATCGGCTCGATCGTCGCCGACCGCGCGCTCGGCCTGCGCATGAAGGTCGTCGCCTTCGATCCGTTCCTGTCGCCGGAGCGCGCCAAGGACATCGGCGTCGAGAAGGTCGAGCTCGACGACCTCTTGAAGCGCGCCGACTTCATCACGCTGCACACCCCGCTCACCGAGAAGACCAAGAACATCATCGACGCATCCGCGATCGCCAAGATGAAGAAGGGCGTGCGCCTGATCAACTGCGCCCGCGGCGGCCTGGTCGACGAGCAGGCGGTGGTCGATGCGCTCAATTCCAAGCACATCGCAGGTGCCGCCTTCGACGTCTTCGTCGAGGAGCCGGCGAACGCGAACGTACTGTTCGGCCATCCCAACGTGATCTGCACGCCGCATCTCGGCGCCTCCACCACGGAAGCGCAGGAGAACGTCGCGCTCCAGGTCGCCGAGCAGATGTCGGATTACCTGCTCACCGGCGCGATCTCGAACGCCGTCAACTTCCCGTCGATCACGGCGGAAGAGGCGCCGAAGCTGAAGCCGTTCATCTCGCTCGCCGAGAAGCTCGGCTCGTTCGCCGGCCAGCTCACCGAATCCGGCATCCTCAAGGTGCAGATCACCTATGAGGGCCACGTCGCCGAGATGAAGATCAAGGCGATCACCTCGGCCGTGCTGTCGGGCCTGCTGCGGCCGATGCTGGGCGAGGTCAACGTGGTGTCGGCCCCCGTCGTCGCCAAGGAGCGCGGCATGGTGGTGGACGAGATCGTGCGCGCCGCCCAGAGCGACTATGAGAGCCTGATTACCGTCACTGTGGCGACGGAGCGCCAGGAGCGCTCGGTCTCCGGCACCGTGTATCATGACGGCAAGCCGCGCCTCGTCGACGTCAAGGGCATCCGCGTCGACGCCGAGTTCGGCAAGTCGATGATCTACGTGACCAACGAGGACAAGCCGGGCTTCATCGGCAAGTTCGCGAGCCTGCTGGGTGACGCCAAGATCAACATCGCGACCTTCCATCTCGGCCGCGTCGCGCCGGGCTCCGATGCCATCGCGCTGATCGAGGTCGATGGCGTCGTGCCGCCCGATCTGCTCGCCAAGGTGCAGGCCCTGCCGCAGGTCAAGCAGGTCAAGGCACTGACGTTCTGAGACGCTCGCGCGCCACGGAATGACGGCCATCATATATTCCGACCTGCGGAACAACGACGCCGCCCTCCCGAGAGGGCGGCGTTTTTGTTGATGCTGCGGCCCGCTTTATTTCTCCCAAGCCAGTCGAACTTTGTGTACCAATGGCGCCCAAGAACGCCTCGTACCAATGCCTCCGTACCAATGTTCGAAAGGGAGAAGACAATGCGTGAAGCCGTCATCGTTTCCTATGCACGCACGGGCCTCGCCAAGTCCGGCCGCGGCGGGTTCAACATCACGCCGCCGATGTCGCTCGCGGCCCACGCCATCCAGCACGCGGTCGACCGCGCCGGCGTCGAGAAGGACTATGTCGAGGATTGCTATCTCGGCAATTGCGCCCATGGCGCGCCGAACATCGGCCGTCAGGCCGCGCTGCTCGCGGGCCTGCCGACGACCACGGCCGGCGTCTCCGTGAACCGCTTCTGCTCGTCGGGCCTGCAGACCATCGCGATGGCCGCCAACTCGATCCGCTCCGACGGCGCCGACTGCATCGTTGCCGGCGGCGTCGAGAGCATCTCGATCCCGGGCGGCGGCTCGCCGAAGGAATCGATCGATCCGGAGCTGCTCAAGGTCGCGCCCGATATCTTCATGGCGATGATCGACACCGCCGACATCGTCGCCGAGCGCTACAAGCTCAGCCGCGAATACCAGGACGAGTTCTCGCTGGAATCGCAGCGCCGCATGGCCGCGGCCCAGCAGGCGAACAAGTTCAAGGACGAGATCGTCCCGATGAAGACCAGGATGAAGGTCGTCGACAAGGCGACCAAGGCGGAATCGATCGTCGACTACGTCGTCGATCGCGACGAGTGCAATCGCCCCGAGACCACGCTGGAAGGCCTAGCCAAGCTCGAGCCGGTGAAGGGCCCCGGTAAGTTCGTCACCGCCGGCAATGCCAGCCAGCTCTCGGACGGCGCCGCCGCGGTGGTGCTGATGGAAGCCAAGGATGCCGAGAAGCGCGGCCTCAAGCCGCTCGGCCGCTTCGTCGCCTGGGCAACGGCCGGCTGCGAGCCCGACGAGATGGGCATCGGCCCGGTGTTCGCGATCCCGAAGCTGCTGAAGCGCACCGGCCTGAAGATCGACGACATCGATCTGTGGGAGCTCAACGAGGCCTTCGCCAGCCAGTGCCTCTACTCGCGCGACAAGCTCGGCATCGATCCCGCCAAGTACAACGTCAATGGCGGCTCGATCGCGATCGGTCATCCCTTCGGCATGACCGGCGCGCGTCTCACCGGCCACATCCTCCAGGAAGGTGCGCGCCGCAAGGCCAAGTGGGGCGTCGTGACCATGTGCATCGGCGGCGGCCAGGGCGGCGCCGGCCTGTTCGAGATCTACAGCTGAGATAAGCCACATGAATGTGAAAGGCACGGCGCCGCAAGCGCCGTGCCTTTTTCGTTGCAGATCGATCGTCACGAAACTATACAGCTCGTGTCGGAAAAGGCAGATTTGGTCTGGTAAGCCCAAATCCTTTCGGTAACGAAAGCTCTGCTCTTTGGCCTTGTGCACGAGATCCCCGCGACGAACATCGGACGCCACCAGGGCGCCCAATCGTTCGTCCGTGTGATTCTCAAGCCCAGGGAACGCTCCGGTCGAACATCGACCTCAGGAGCGTCCCATGCACGATCAATCTTCGAATCCATACGACGTCGTCATTGCCGGTGCCGGTCCCGTCGGCCTGTTTCTCGCGTGCGAGTTGCGGCTCGCTGGTCTCCAGGTTCTGGTGCTGGAGCAATCGCAAGATTCGCATTCGGCCCTGAAGCAACTCCCGTTTGGCCTGCGCGGTCTTTCGATCCCCACACTCGAGGCCTTTCACCGGCGCGGCCTGCTGGAACAGATCGTGGCCGCGCAGCAGCTTGCCTCAGGCGCGATCAAGAGCGCAGCCCACTGGATGCAGCAGACGCGACGGCCCGCGGGTCATTTCGCCGGCATCCAGTTCTATCAGGACAACATCGATGTCACGAAGTGGTCCTGGCGTCTGCCAACGTCGGCCGATGCCAACCTCGCCGTCGATATGGAAACGCTTGAATCCGTTCTGGCTGCGCGCGCATGCAGCATGGGCGTCGAGATCCGGCGCGGTTTTGGCGTGAATGCCGTTGTCGCCTCGAGCGAAGACGTGACAGTGCAGGCGGCCGGCGAGACCTTCCGGGCACGCTGGCTTGTCGGATGCGACGGCGCCCGCAGCACGGTACGCAAGACTGGCGGCTTTGACTTCGTCGGCACCGACCCCGAGTTCACGGGCTATTCCATCGATGTCGAGCTGGCCGATCCGGACAAGCTTCGTCACGGCCGCAACTACACGCTCGCCGGCATGTATACCTATGCGCAGCCCGGGACGATCGCGATGGTCGATTTCGACGGCGGAGCTTTCCACCGGACCGAGCCGATCACGCGCGAGCATGTGCAGAGCGTCCTGCGTCGCGTCTCCTGCACCGACGTCACCGTCACGGCGCTTCGGCTCGCCGCCACCTGGACGGATCGGGCCCATCAGGCAACCACGTATCGCAGAGGGCGGGTGCTCCTCGCGGGCGACGCTGCTCACATCCACTCGCCGCTGGGCGGCCAGGGCCTCAATCTCGGTCTCGGCGATGCGATGAACCTGGGCTGGAAACTGGCGGCGACGATCCGCAGGCAAGCACCGGCCGATCTCCTCGACAGCTATTCGCGCGAGCGGCATCCTGTGGGCGCGCAAATCCTCGACTGGTCGCGCGCGCAGGTCGCGATCATGCGGCCGACACCGAGCACCCGCGCGCTCCAAGCCATCATTCGCGATCTCATCGAGACACGGGACGGTGCGACCTATTTCGCCGAGCGCGTGCGCGGCGTTTCGCTCCGCTACGATCTCGGTGGCAGCCATCCGCTGATGGGACGGAGCGCGCCGGATTTCGAGTTGCGCGACGGGACGACGGTTGGAGAACGCCTCAGGACAGCAAGAGGGATATTGCTGGACTTCGACGCTCGCGCACCGTTTCAAGCGATTGCAAGCCGCTGGGGTGGCCGGATCGATTATGTCGCGGATGAGCCTAAGGATCGGCTGGGCCTGAGCGCCGTGCTGGTGCGCCCCGATGGCATTGTCGCCTGGGCCAGTGACGGTGCACCCGACCATGAGGAGGCCGCTCAGGCCGCGTCGCGATGGTTCGACGATTCCACAGCGGCGCGCGAATGTCCCTGAGCGCCGTCGCTTAAGCTTTCGCCAGGGCCGGTGCGAACACAACCTCGATCAGCGTGCCGGAATTGCCCGCGCTCTTGATGTTGAACTGGGCGCGGTTGGCTTCGACCAGGGCCTTGGTCAATGACAGGCTCAGCGCCGAACTGTCCGCGGCATCGCCGGGCGGTGGCGTGCGGAACGGCTCCATCGCGGCGGCGACCTCGCGCTCGCTCAGGCCATGGCCGGTGTCGCGGATGCGCAGGGCAATCTCGCCGCGGTCGGTGAGCGCGGTCGAGACGATGACCTGTCCGCCGGCGCTGGCGAGCCGGATCGAGTTCGAGATCAGGTTCATGGTGATCTGCCGCATCGCGCGCGCGTCCGCGCTCACCTGCGGCAGCGCATGCCCGAGCGAGGTGCGGATGATGATGCGCTCGCGGTTGGCCTGCGGCTGCATCACCGTGACGCAGGCTTCGACGAGATCGTTGAGATTGAGGTTGGCGAAATTGAGATCGAGCTTGCCGGTCTCGATCCGCGACAGCTCCAGCAGATCGTCGATGATGGTGATGACGCGCTCACCGGAGGCGCGGATGTCCTTCATGTATTCGCCGTAGCGCTCGTTGCCGAGCGTGCCGAAGCGCTCGGAGATCATCACCTCGGCGAAGCCGATGATGGCGTTGAGCGGCGTGCGGATCTCGTGGCTGATCCGCGCCAGCATGTCGGCCTTGGCGTTCGCAGCGCCGTCGGCGAGACGGCGGGCGTTCTTGAGCTCGCTCTCGCCCTTCTTGCTCTGCGAGAGGTCGCGGAACACGGCGAAGAAGTTCGGGCCGTCGGGCCTGGTGCGGCCCATGATCATGGCGAGCGGAATGACGCCGCCCTTCTTCTCGCGCCCCAGCACCTCGCGGCCGTGGTCGAGCAGGCTCGCGATGTCCTGGCTCTTGAGGCTTTCGAGATAGTCGACCACGATTTGCTGGCTCTCCGGCGCGAACAGCGTCACCAGGTTCCGCTGCATCAGCGTTTCGCCGTCGTAGCCGAACAGCGCTTCCGCGCTGCGGTTGCAGGCGTGGATGTTGCCTTCGGCATCGAACATGACGATGCCCTCGGCGGTGGTGTCGAGGATCGCGGCGAGATCCTGGGCGTCGGCATCGCCGGCCTCGGGTTCGAGTTCGGGCGCGTAGGGGAAGGATTCCGCGACGACGGGTTCGACGACGACAGGCGGCGCGATGACTGGCGCAGCAACGACGGGCGCCGCTTGCGGCAGCGCGCAGATCAGCGCATGCGCGCTCGCGCCGTCCCAGTCGATCGTGTGCAGATGCGCTTCGGTGGTCGGAAGCGGCTCTTCGCCGTTCGCCACCGTCGCGCTGATCGTCACCGGCGTGCCGGCTTGCGACGTGCTGCTCGCCGACGACACGCCCGGCTCGACATAGAGCGCATCGAGCCCGCCGGCATCCTCGAGCGCGCCCAGGCTGGAATAGCCCATGCGCACGAGGAAGGCGGGGTTGGCGTAGAGCAGCCGGTCGAGCCGGTAGATCAAAATGCCCGTCGGCAGCAAATCGAGCAGTGCGCGGTCGCGCACGCTGTGGCCCTGCGCGGGCGGCGCCGGTTCGGTCAGCCATTCGGCCGGCGCGTGCGGCGCCTCGGGCTCCGGCATCGGCGGTTCGGGCGTGGTGTCCGCCGTCGGCGGCTCGGCGGCGACGGCGGCGATCGTCTCGCGTTCGCGTTCGAGTCGCTCGGACAATTGCCGGGCAAGCTCGTTGAACGCGCTGTTCTCGACCGGAGTCAGCGTCGGCGATCGCGCATCGCCGGGCGGGCGGAACGGCACGACATTGGGAGGCGTTTCCACTGGTGTTTCCGGATCGGTTGGGTGTGAATTCGCGTCGGCTACGGGTTCGGGCAGTTCGGGTTCAGGTGTCGGCTCAGGCTCAGGCTCAGGCTCGGGCGCGCGCGGCTCGCTCGGCGGCGGCGGTGCCTCCGCCACGGGCTCCGGCTCGGGATCGGGCTCGACAACATCGGCGGAGAGGCCGTGCTGTGCGGGCGGCGCGGCGAGCAGCTCAAAGCGCCTGAGCGCATCGAGCCGGTTCAGCCCGTCGAGATCGCGGCAGACGCCAAAGCCCTTGAAGCCCGCGAAATTGCGCTCGCGGTCGTAGACCGGCAGGCCCGCGAGCTCGACCGGCAGATGCTCGCCGCCATCGGCCGGCCAGTTCACGGTGATCCCGGCCCAGGTGTCGTGGCTTGCAAGCGCCTGCGCCACGCGGTCATCAGGATCGAGCGCAAACTCGTCAGCAATCTCGCACCAGGGGCGGCCGAAGCCGGCGGCGGTGTGCGCACCGATCAGGTGGATGAACTCGTCTGAGCCGAGCACAAAGCGCCCCCCCGCATCCACCTGCCACAGGAAGCGCAGCGGATGCTGACGCGGTGCGGACGGCTCCGCTGGCGGCGGTTCGACCATGTGTGAGGTGATCGGCGCGGCCTGCGGCGACACAATGGCCTCTCGCGGGTTTTCAACCGGAGTTTTGGGCGCGGCGTCGACTGCTTCGCTGACAGTTTCCTGGACAGGCGCTTCGGCCGCCTCCGAGATCGTGACGACCTCCGGCATCGCGTCGCTCGCGGCGACTACGTCCGCGATCGTCGCTGATGGCGGGGCGGTCTCGGTCGGAGCCGGCGTATCGACCGGCTCGGCGAAGGCGTCGAACAGCGCGATTTCGGATGCAGCCTCGTTCGACTGCGCAGGCTGCGCTTGGTCCGGCGCCGCGGCCGGAGGGACCGGCGGCGGAGCCTCAGGTGCGGGCTGAGCGTCTTGTTCGCGCGCGACGTTCTCTTCGGCAGCGGGCGCCGCCTGCCGGGCGGCCGGCTCGATCAGCGCGACAAGACCGACATCGGCGCCGACGCCGACCCGTTGCAGCACCATCTGGCCGATTCCGATCGGCGTCTCGGCGCGGCCTTTCATCAGCGCATCGCTGCGGGCCTGGTCGAGCCCGGCATCGCCGAGATCGCGGAAGCCGAGCAGGGAGCGGGCGGCTTCGCTGGCGCCGACGAACAGGCCGTCGGGCGCGAACGCCGCCATCGGCACCTTGGCGCCCTCGACGAGACGATGCAGGCGTTCGACCAGCGGCATGGAGCGCAGCGTCGGATCCATCGCGGTGACGAGCACGCCGGAGCTCCCATCGGCGAAGTCGAGGCGGGCGCAGGCGCAGGTCATCAGCATGCCCAAGCGGGCGCCGAAGCCGTGCAGCCGTTCGAGCCTGATCGCGCCGTTCGGCGCCAGCCGGCGCGCGAGCCGGGCGACCTGGCGGCGATGGCTGTCGGCCGGGCCGAAGGTCCTGTCCGCAAGCGCTGTGGCATTAGCCGTGCCGAACAGCTTTGCACCGACCGGATTGGCCCAGAGCACGCGCGTGCCGTCGATCGACCAGAGCCAGGCGGGCAGCGGGGAGGTCGCGTGCACGGCCAGCCGGGGATCGCCCACGCCTCGCAACTGGAAATCCGAACTCGTCATCCGACCGGCTTCAAGTCTCGCTTGGTAGCATCAGGGTGCAAGGCTGCCGGAATGACAGCCTTAAGAAAGGGTTAGTATCGCGCGCAGGCGCAGGCAGGTCCACGGCTCCGGTCTACACGGCCAAGCCTAAAGCCGCGATAACCTTAATGTAGCCGCCCCCGCAAGCCGCAGCCCAACGGCATCCGCAGGATTCGCGGGCCAGCCGCGTGGCGATGGATACAGCCAAGCCGAAGCAGGGAGATCTGGCCGAAAGGGAAGGCTGGCGCGGCATCACAGGTGCCCATCCTCCCCTGAAGGGGGAGGATCGGTTCGCATGGAGCGAAGCGCAATGCGAACCGAGGTGGGGTGACAGTGGTTCTGCAGACGCGGTGCCCGAGGGGAGAGATCACCCCACCCCGCTCGCGCTACGCGCGATCGACCCCCGAGCGAGCTCCGCTCGTCTCGACCCCTCCAGGGGAGGGCAAAGGCGCCGCCGTCACCAAATTTCCGGCACCAGACTACCTCAACCCAGGGTTCCCTCAGGCGGAACCATCATCCTGACCGCGATTAAATTTCGCGGCGCAGCCCGGATCACGTTTGCGTTGCACAATGTTGACATCTTAGGCAGCAATAGTGATGCGCGCTGGGCGAGCCATCGCGTTCCAGTGTTCGTTCCCGCTGAATTTGAGGCCTAGGTCGGGGCCGGCGGGGGCGCCAGAAGGCTCACTCCATTTTTTCTTTATCGTGAGGGACATCATGACAGGTGCGACTGATCCGTTTTCTGCCTCGATCATTCCGTTCGAGGTTCCCGAGCAGATGCGTGCGTTCGCCGAAAAGGGCGTGTCGCAGGCCCGCGAGAGCTACGCCAAGTTCAAGGACGCGGCCGAGACCCACAACGGCACCGTCGAGGCCGTGTTCACCTCCGCCAACAAGGGCGCGAGCGAGTACACCGCCAAGCTGGTGGAGTTCATGAAGGCCAACACCAGCGCCCAGCTGGACTTCGCCCAGCAGCTGTTCGGCCTCAAGTCGCCGGCGGAAGCGCTGGAGCTGTGGACCGGCCACACCCGCACCCAGCTCGAGACCTTCCAGTCCCAGGCCAAGGAGCTGGCCGAGCTGACCCAGCGCGTCGCGGCCGAGACCGTCGAGCCGATCAAGGCCTCTGCCTCGAAGTTCTACAAGCCCGCCGCCTGATCAGGCCGGCTGGTTTAAATTAAGAAACCCGGGCCTAGAGCCCGGGTTTTGCTTTGGAAATAACCTCGTCGGAAGCGCGATTCTCGGGTTTTGCGGCCTTGCCAAAAACGCCCGTTGCACCTAGTTTCCGCCCCGTCCAGCCCCCCTTAGGTCGACGGCCCGTCCAGGCGCCCAAGGCGGCTCGCAAGGATGCAGTTGTAGCTCAGTTGGTTAGAGCGCCTGTCTGTGGAACAGGAGGTCGGTGGTTCGAGCCCACCCAACTGTACCAAGATTGCGGATAACACCGCGTTCCCAGCATCTTACTGATAGACCAGCAGGATTTGCGCCGCCTAAAATACAAAAGGCTGCACAAATGGCGTTGCGAATGGTCGCGTTGAATCGAGCCGCAGATGGTCGGTGGTTCGCCCGTAAGGGCGTCCCCGAGGACGTACGCGAGGACTACCAACGGCTCTATGGGCACAAGCGCGAGGCGCACCTCAAGCTTCCGGCCGGTACGCCTAAGCACGAAGCCAAGGCCCGCCTCGGAGAGTGGGAGGCCGAGGTCGAAACCCGCATCGCGACCCTGCGAGCCCAAAGGAATGGCGAGGGTCAACCACTCACCAAGCTCAACGCAATCGCGCTTGCGGGCCGTTGGTACAACTGGTTCGTGAAGCAGCACGAGGCCGATCCAGGGAAGCCAAAGTACTGGCGGGACTTCAGCGATCACGTCGTGTGGAATGTGATCCGCCCAGAGGCGCCTGACGAGTACGAAGAGGATCCAGGGTCCGACCCTCACGCAGATTGGCAATATGACCCAGAGGTGCGGGAAGCCGTGAGGCCGCAGATTGCCGAATTGGCGCGGGTCGCAACCTTCCTCGCCAACGAGGGGAAGGCGTTGAACCTTACCGCGCATGCGCTGTTCGTGGACGCTGTCAGCGACAATCTGTTGCCCGCAATCCAGCTATTGGAGAAGCGCGCGAATGGCGACTACGCCCGTGACGAGAGGCCCGATACCTTCCCGCCGTTCGCAGGCGGGGCGCCGCGCTCGCCCAGTGTGAGTTGCTGGGAGCTTTTTGAGGCTTTCGTGCTTGCAACAAAGCCGGCGCCGAAGACGGTGACCCGTTGGCGGGCCGTTTTCCTTGAGATGCAGCGAGAGTGGTCCCTCCGACCTAGCTCCGGAAGGCCTAGCATGTAGAACGCCGGGCGCACGTTTTAAGGCCGCTAGACCCCTTCCGCCCTCGGCGAAATCATCACCGATACGAGTTTCGAAACGTGTATCCGGGTTGTGGTGGATCAGTTGCTGACCTTGATTGCTGATGATGATCGAAGTGTGCTCAATTGAAAACGCGCTTTGCCATTTCATCGAATGGGACAGCAGTGCTCGCTTGAAGAGCATCGCCGCCAGTCACATCTCATAGGGATCGGGGATCGTTGGCCCGGCACACTGGCAACGCACCCACCGGCCCTCATTGAAGGTCGCGTGCGTCCAATAAGAGCGAGTACGGGCTGCGTTCGAGCACCGCTCGACACAGTACCTCTACGCAAACGCAACGGCACGAGCCGTCGAGGGAGACCTTGGCGGCTTTTGCGTGTGGCAGGCCTCCTGTGATTGACAGTTGAGCGAACCCGTGTCGACCCTTCGGCGCTGTCTGTGGGAACAGGAGGTCGGTGGTTCGAGCCCACCCAACTGTACCACCGTTGCGGATAAGTCCGCTTTCCCAGCAACTTACTGATAGGCCTGATGTATTTGCGCCGCCTAAAATACAAAAGGCGCTACAAATGGCATTGCGGATGGTTGAGTTAGTTCGAGCGAAGGGTGGCGGCTTTATCGCTCGAAAAGGTATCCCGGCCGATGTGCGCGACGACTATGGGCGCTTGTATGGGGTGCGCTGGGAAGCTCAGCTTCGGATACCGAGCGGGACGCCAATCCCCTTTGCGAAGTCACAGCACGGCGAGTGGTTAGCTGAGATTGAGACCCGTATCGCTGCATTACGGGCGCATAGGAATGGCGAAGGCCAGCCTCTCACCCGGCTTAACGCTATAGCGCTCGCTGGGCGCTGGTACGTTTGGTTCGTGAAGCAGCACGAGGCCAATCCTGGTCCCGCGAAATACTGGCGGGAGTTCGGTGACCATCTCGTGTGGAAGGTCATCTACCCCGAGGCGCCCGATAGCTACCACGAAGGCCCTTATATGGACAGCTTTGCAACCTGGTTGTAACTTTCCAAAGGTTGACGTTCGGAGGAACGGTGGACGGTGGCAGACACGCCCCTAAACGACGCTCCGAAGTTGAACGATAGCAAATCCGCATCGTTCTCCACTCGTCTGCGTCTTCGCCTTGGGAAACTCGGCGCGATCATTGCGTCCGTTGCTGCGGTTGGTGCTGTGGTCGGCGGGCTCGCGGGCTACTGGCACGCGTGGGACATTTTGCACAGCCACGTCGGCAGAGATACGACCACGACCACGACTGCCGCGTCCACCGGTCTGATCGTCTCGAAGGGGCCTTCAGTAGCTGTATTGCCTGTTTCGAGCCCCATTGCCGCGCCGGGGCTTGGTTCGTTTGCCGACAGGGTAACCCAACAACTTGCATCCTCCCTCGGGAGGTTCAGCACTTTGCGAGTGATACCGCGCGCAACCGCTGCAAACTTTCTAAAGGAAGGTGATGATGCCACCAAAGCGGCCCGGAAGGCGCAAGTCGACTATCTGGTGAGCGGTGAGGTTCACCCATTGGGCGGCGGTGCTCGCGCGAATATCCACGTTTCGGACCTGCGCACTGGTACAGAGATTTGGTCGAAGTCCTTCGATGCGAATGCCGAAGGCGTGCAAACGGAAACGTCCGCGTACGAAATTGGCGACGCCGCCGCCGTGCAGATTGGTGGCTACCCCGGCGCAATTATGAACGCAGATTACTCGCAATCCCAGAACAAGCCGGTCTTCGAACTCAGTCCATATGAATGTATTGTTCATGCGGTAGTCGGGTCTGTACGTGGATTGTCATCCGCAATTCTGAAAGCGTTAGAGTGCTCCAAGCGACTTACCGAGCGACAGCCGAATAACGCATTCGCGTGGTCAGCACGCGCCACTGTTCTTTTTAACCAAAGAAGCATGGGGATCGGTCTACCTTCCGACCAAATTCAACACACCGATAAGCGTCTGTATTTGAACGAGGAAATCTTACGGGGCGCGACACGGGCCGTTGAGCTTGCACCCGACGATGCGTTCGCTCAAAGAACCTACGCTCTGGCGATGAGTACCAAATGTCAAATCCACCTGTACCGACAAGAATTGGAAAAGGCCCTCGCGCTCAATTCCAACGATGCGCGAACCCTCTCAGGAGGTATGTGGCTCGCCTTCATGGGGGACTGGGATGACGGGACCGCAATGGCCGAAAAGGCCATTCGCTTGGCGGGTCCCAATGCCTCGTTTGCTTGGTGGTTAGCGCCCGCAAAGCGACACTGGTGGAAAGGCGAATATCAACAGGCGCTTGAGGATTTCCGGCACGCCTACCTTGAGGGTTTTTGGCTCAGTCATCTCGATCAGGCGTACGCGCTGCCGTTTCTCGGTCGGTTCGATGAGGCCAAGGCGGAGGTCGGAAAGCTGCTGAAATTGCGCCCAGATTTCACCATTCGCGAGGCCGACAGTTATTATCGAATGTTCTGCTTTCAGCCCGAATACATCGAGAAGATGAACAGCGCGCTACGGCAGGCAGGGCTGCCAGAATAGAGAAGAAGCTCTGGGAGCCGGAGCACAGCAGGCAAGTGCCTTCCCTATTAGATGGTCGTGAAGCTTATGCGGTTGATCAGGGTTCAAAAACAAAGCGGTGTAAGCGTCGAACGGCGGCATTGAACGCTTCGATGCTGTTGCAGATTACTAAGGCTCGGGTTGCGAGGCTTTCCTGTTCCTGCAACTCCTTCTTCGTCTTCTTTTTCTTTCGAGGCTTTGATCTGCTTGCGTAGGCATCTAGCAGGGACAAGATGTCCTGTCGCAGCACGAGCTTTGTGTTGCCGCGACTTTCGTGGAGAAGTCCGTTTATCTGAGCAATGACCGCAAGCCCATCTGGGCGATCGCGAAGTACGTCGCGGCTATCATTGAGATCACGAATTATCTCGTCCACACGGCTTTGGGACTCTGTAAGCTTTCGCCTGAGCGCCGTTATATCTTTCTTCGTGGCATTCCCTTGGGCGATCTTTTCAAGTTCTGCCAACATTCCATCTGGCCAAAACATCAGGTCTGCCGCTGCGCTGGCCACCCGTCTCTTGGGGCGGTCCGTCCACCATTTTGTCAATTCAGGAACTAGGTCTCGAATTGCTTCCCATAGCGGCGCCTGCACGTCGGGCATGGTGACCTCCAAAGGTGAATTTGGATAGCTTGGTGCAGGCGAACTTATTTGGCAATCCCCGGTTGTGCGCGTAGTGCAAATTCTACGGATGTCTGAGAGTGCGTCCGCAGCTTGCCCGAAGGCTCTGCCAAAGCTAGTGCAGCACAATCACCACCACCAGCAACGTCACCGCCGCCAACAGCGTCCCCAGCGCCACCGCGCCCGACACCGGGTTCACCCGCCGCTGATACTAGGCCGCGAAGATGTACGCGTTCGCGCCGGTCGGCATCGCCGCGAACGCTCGATCGCGCCGGCTGCGGTCGGCGGTGGGTTTAACAGTTTGACCAGCACGAACGCGACCACCGGGCGTCGCAAGAGGCTTGAGCGCGCCCATCACTGAGATGCTTCTCGTCTTTGATCTCGCGCCGGAAGAAATGCGCAGAGTGATCGGCTGCGTCAACATTTCTGGCTTGGTTTGCTCATCCTCGGCGATGTAGCCTGATTGCGCATTGCGATCTGCGTCGATGGCCGTACTCATCCCAATGACCTCGGCCGCATCACGTCTGGCCTTCCCGAGGAAATTCGAGCGCAACAATCGTTGGGGATCTCATGTCGAACTCCGATCTCGCGTTGTCGATTGCGCTCGGTGTCGGTCTTGCGGCCGCGACGGGCTTCCGGGTGTTCCTGCCGATGCTGGTTGCCAGCGTGGCCGCTTACTCGGGTTCGCTTCCTTTGGGCGACGGATTCGCTTGGCTTGGAACACCTGCTGCAATGCTGATGCTCGGCGTGGCCGCGCTCCTGGAGGTTGGTGCGTATTTCATTCCCGGCGTGGATAATGTGCTCGATGTCATCGCCGCGCCTGTCGCGGTGATCGCCGGAGCCATCCTGTCAGCGGCGACCATGGCAGACCTTCCGCCGATGATGAAATGGACGGCCGCCATCGTCGCGGGTGGCGGCGCCGCCGGCATCGTGCATGGCGTCACCGCGGCGGTGCGGGCCAAATCGACGGTCCTGACGGCTGGCCTCGGCAACTCAACCGTTGCGACCGCCGAACTGGGCGGTGCACTCCTCGTATCGCTTCTTGCCCTGGCTGCGCCGGTTGCCGCCTTCGTGCTCGTCGTTCTGATGCTCTGGCTGGCGCTACGTCTGATCCGGCGCTTGCGGAGGTCAGCTCCTCGCACGGATGCACCGGGATGATCGCGTGACCGCTCGTGCAGCTACCTCACCCCCGCCACCAGCATCACCACCACCGGCAACGTCACCGCCGCCAGCAGCGTCCCCAGCGCCACTGCGCCCGAGACCGGGTTCACCAGCCGCTGATACTGGGCCGCGAAGATGTACGCGTTGGCGCCGGTCGGCATCGCCGCGAACAGCACGATCACGCCGGCTGCGACCGGCGGCAAACCGAGCAGCTTGGCCAGCACGAACGCGGCCGCCGGCATCGCTGCGAGCTTGAGCGCGCTCATCACCACGACGCTCAGCATCTCGCCCTTCACCTCGAACCGGAACAGGTTGATGCCGAGCGCGATCAGCGCCGCCGGCGATCCCGCCTGCGCGAGCAGCTCGATCGTTCTGTCGACGACCGGATTGAGGCCGAGCCCCGTAAAACGCCAGACCACGCCGAAGCCGATCGCCAGCATCAGCGGATTGCGCGCGAGGTCCGCGAGCACGGGACGGATGACCGACAGGACCGAGCCTGTCCGCTTGCGGCTGACAAGCTCCATCTGCAGGATGCCGCAGAGCCAGAGCAGCGGCGTGTTCACCGACAGGATCAGCGACATCGGGCCTGCGGCCTCGTTGCCGAGCGCCGAGAGCACCAGCGGAATGCCGAGCATCACGATGTTGCCGTAGACCGAGCCGATCGCGAACACGACGCCGTCCTCGCGGTCCTCGCGCCGTTCGCGCAAGCATGCCGAGAGCGCCAGCGCCGCGATCCAGGTGATGGCGAGCGCGCCGTAATAGGCGCCCCACATCCTGTAGGGGCTGACATCGGGGAATTCCGACACGACGATGGTGCGGAACAGCAGCGCGGGAATCGCGATGCTGAAGGCGAATTCGGAGATGCCCTTGTGCGCGGTCTCGGAGACGAAGCGAAACAGTACCGACGCATAGCCGGCCGCGATCAGGGCAAACACCGGCGCGACGATCAACACTGTGGCCATGCGCCCCTCATCTCACGGGGACATCACACGACCACCCCACGTTCTCGATCATGCCATCATGCCGCTGTTTTGCCCGACGAGTCAAATCGAGTTCGTAAAATCCGTAAATGGCCGCCGTGGCCTGGCTACTGTGCATGGGGTTGTTTTCGCGTTTTTTTGTTGGACCGAAGCTGAAGCCGCGCGCGGACCCGATCTCGCCAGCCCTGCCAAAGGCTTAGCCTGATAGCGCGACGTCGTGCCGGGATGGGCCCGCGCCGGACCGACCGGCCTGTTGCCCGGAGCGCACAGGTGGCCGTTTTCGCTTCAGGCCTCGTTGCCAACGAACGGCCGTTCACCCACTATTCCCTCCGACTCGACATTTGGGGGGATCGATGCCGGCGCTCCGCTTTAAAAAATCCATGGCTGCTGCGATCTCGGGCATTGCTCTGGCCGTCCTGGTCCATCCCGGCGCCGGCTTCGCCTACACGCCGGAGGAGCAGCAGGCCTGCTCGCCGGACGCGATGCGGCTGTGCGGCGAGTTCGTTCCGAACGTCGATGCCATCACCGCCTGCATGATCCAGAAGAAGGCGCAGCTCTCGCCGCAGTGCAAAGTGTTCTTCCGCCAGGGACCCGAGCCCGGCGAAGCCCGCGCCGGCAAGCCGACGGCCAAGAAGAGCACCAAGCCTTCGCAGAAGGCGGCCAAGAAGAAGAAATCCAGCGAAAGCTGAGCGCGGGGCTAGCGTTCTTTCTTTGAAGCTCGTCGCGTCAGGGCAACAGCGCGAAGCGTCTTCGCGTCGGTGTCCCCTGCATGTGTGTTGCCGGCATCAGCTGCGCGCCAGCCTCCGGACTCCTTTTGTTCGCCTCGCCGTGCGGACGCCTGCGACAATTACCAGCGCGTTCGACGGAAAAGAGTCGCGAGAGGGTTTGCGCGGCGAGGTTGCATTCCGTTTTTCCCGCGTTGCTGCCGAAAAAGCGTGGGATTGCCGGCGTGAAGGGCGTTTCGTTGCGATTGGTATCCTGGTCGCGCGAAGCAGTGTGACTCAAAAGCCAACACGTCTTGTTATTTCGTGGCTCTGAGGCAACTGCCGGTAAATTTTTCTTTCCCGAATCAGCGCGGTGATTCATTTTCGTGATCTGGGGTCAATCTGGAGGCCAGAGGTATGAACGTAATTGTTTTTGCATCGCGTAAAGGCGGCTCGGGCAAGAGTACCCTGGCCGCACATCTCGCCGCGCAGATCAAGGCGAGCAAGCAGGTCATGCTCGTGGACGCGGATCCGCAGGGCTCGCTCACGCTGTGGCACAAGCTGCGCGGCACCAACGAGCCGCCGATCAAGGCTGCGGTGAACTCGGTCAGCGGCATCGTCTCCGCTGCCAAGCGCGACGGTTATGAATGGGTGTTGATCGACACGCCGCCGAACCTGTCGGCCGTCGTCGACGACGCGATCAAGAACGCGACCATGGTGGTCATTCCGGCACGTCCCGGCGTGTTCGACGTCAACGCGGTGCAGGAAACCATCCAGATGTGCCGCGCGGCGCGCAAGCCCTACGCGGTCGTGCTCAACGGTGCGCCGGCGCGCCGCGACGAGTCCGAAAGCCCGATCGTCACCATCGCCCGCGAGGCGCTGGCGAAATTCCGCGCGCCGGTGTGGGGCGGCCAGATCACCAACCGTTCGGATTTGCTGATGGCGCTCAGCCACGGCGAAGGCGCGCGCGAGTATCAGGCCGAGAGCCGTGCGGCCCAGGAAATCGCAAGGCTGTGGGCGGCGATCGAGCGTTCAGTGAAGGCTATTCGCGGCACGGCGTCGGCATCCGGCGCAATGCACAAGCAGGCGGCATAATTTTCATTAATCATTCCCCGGACGGAAAGCGCGCGGAAGTCCGCGCGTTTTGCGTTTTGGCCCGGTGGAGATGCGTTACGCCACCATCAGCATGTAGAACACGATGACCGGCGACAGCGTCAGGATCACCGACCAGATGCCGGCGGCCCAGAGAATGTCCTCGGTGGTAAAGCTCTGCTGTCCGGCGTCGTAATGCGACGCCACTTCATTCTGGATATTCACAAAACGCCCCCGCGATTTCTTCGCTTATGGGCGCCAGTGATAGCCGCGATGTTTTAAGAATCCGGATCGCAATTTCGGGCGCATTCGAACACAGGTGCTACCACGGATTAACCATGCCGGCGCGGTGCGCGCGTTCGCGCGGGGGTAACTACGGGGCACGTTCTTACCCTCCCCTGGAGGGGGAGGGTCGCTACGCATTGCTGCGAAGCGAAATGCGTAGCGGGGTGGGGTGACAGTCTCTCCGCATCGAACAGTGCCCGAGTGGAGAGATCACCCCACCCCGCTCGCGCTGCGCGCGATCGACCCTCCCCCTCCAGGGGAGGGTGAAGGACTCGCGCCGCCGCTAAACCCACTCGCTGTATTTCCTTCGGATCTCGTCGATGTAGTCCGCGCGCGATTTCACCTCATCCGCGGTCAATCCGATATCGCGCCGCAGCCAGTCGGATAACTCGCTCGCATATGAAACGCGTTGCCATGCCGCCTTCAGCGCATCGCGCCACTGACGAATGTCCATAGGTCGATCTCTTTTCCGGATTGAGATGGTGTCGAGCGGACACGACGCTGCCTTCCCTCTCCCGCACGGGGAGAAGGGGGTGGCGGCGTGCGTGTGAAGAGAGGAAGCGGAAGCGCTACGCGGCGACTTTCATCCGCCGCTCGATTTCGCGGTCGATCTGGGCGGCGAGTTCGCTGCTCACTTCGACCATCGGCAGGCGCACTTCGGGGCTGTCGATGAGGCCGCACCGCCACAGCCAGTACTTCGCCGGCGCCGGGCTCGGCTCGGCGAACAACAGGCGCGTCAGCTCGGCGACCTCGTGCCAGCGCGCCCGCGCGGCGTCGTGGTTGCCTCGCTTCACCTCGGCATACACGGCCGCAAACGTCGCGGTCTCGACATGGGCGGACAGCACGATGCCGCCGTCGGCGCCGTCGGTGAGCGCCTCAAGGTAGTTCGCGTCCTCGCCGGTGAGCACGCGAAAGCCCTTCGGCCTGTCGCGCAGGAGCGCGATGGATTGCTCGCGGTTCGCGCCGCAATCCTTCAGCCCGACGATGTTCCGATGCTCGGCAAGCCGAAGCAGCGTCTGGTTGGTGATGTTGACCGAGGTGCGATAGGGGATGTTGTAGAGCGCGATCGGCCACGCCGCGTGATCGGCAAGGGCTTCGAAATGAGCCAGCAGCCCGCGCTGCGAGGGCCGCACATAATAGGGACTCGCGATCAGATAACCGTCGATCGGCCAGTCGGCGGTCTCGTCGAGGCGTTCCTTCAGCCGCGATGTGTCCGCGCCCGACAGTCCGAGGCAGATCGGCAGCGTGCGGCGCCCCGCCGCCATCTCGTCGCGCACGATGGCGACGAGGCGCTCGAGCTCGGCCGCGCGCAGCGTCATGCCTTCGCCTGAGGTCGCCCCCAGGATGAAGCCGTCGACGGCCTGCCCGCTGTAATGTCGCGTCAGCCGTCGCAGCGACCTCTCGTCGAGAGCACCGTCGCGAAACGGCGTCACCAGCGGCAGCCAGAGTCCGTGCAAATGATCTTGTAGACCGGTCATGTTCCATCTCCTTCTCGGGAAAAAAACCTGAGACGGAGGGCACATGAAAAAACCCCGTCCAGGCGGCGGGGTTTCGGGATTTGCTTGCGATGACGAAGCTGTGTTAGCGCGCGCAAAAATCCGAGGTCCCCGGATGGGGGCCTTTTTTCGAGGCGACTGCCTTGAACGAGATTGCGCACGACTTCGTGATCATTCGCAAATGATGCGGGGTGTACGTGGAACTGTCAATACACGCGGAACGTGAAACCCGAATGGGACAGAAAAAAAGCCGGGCTCAAGCGAGCCCGGCTTAAGGTATTGGCCACGTGAGGCCGACACAATCACCTTCCAAGAGGGATTACTGAACTCCCGCGCCACTGGAGGAGGGGGACAAATGCGCAACGCGAAGGCTCAGCGTGGAAACATTATGGGCTCGACGAGCGCCATGCAGCAACCGTTCAGGTCGCATGTCAGACATGCGGAAATCAGGAAGGCCAGCGCTGCGCCTTGCTCACCACGAAGTCGCGGAACACCTGCACGCGCGCGACCGTCTTCAACTCCTCGGGATAGACGAAATAAGTGTCGAGCTGGATCGAATCCGATTCTCCGAACAGCTGCACCAGGCGGCTCTGTTCCTCGATCAGATAGTCCGGCAGAGCCGCGATGCCGAGGCCTTGCTGACAGGCGCGGACGAGACCGAGGATGTTGTTCACCCTGAAGTAGGCCTCGCGCGGACCAGAGCCGTTGCGGCCGGCTTCGACCAGCCAGTTGCGGTTCTGAAGATGCGGCGCGAAGTTGCCGTCGGAGAGCGTGATGATGCGGTGGGAGTCGAGCTCCTCGAGCGTGCGCGGCGTGCCGAAGCGCTTGATATAATCCGGCGAGCAATAGGCGTGGAAGCCCATCGCGAACAACTTGCGCTGGATGAGATCCGGCTGCGTCGGCTTGCGGGTGCGGATCGCGACGTCCGCCTCGCGCATCGACAGGTCGAGCTCCTCGTCGGTGACGATCAGCGAGATCCGGATCTCCGGATAGAGCGCAGTGAATTCGCCGAGCCGCGGGATCAGCCAGTTGATGCCGACGCCGGGCGTGGTGGTGATCTTGAGGTCGCCGCTCGGCCGCTCGCGGCTGTCGGTCAGCTTGGCGCGCGCTGCCTGCAGCTGCATGAACACGTCATGCGCGGTGCGGAAGAGCAGGTCGCCCTGCTCGGTGAGGATCAAGCCGCGGGCATGGCGGTGGAACAGTGAGACCGAGAGCTCCTGCTCCAGTGCCGAGACCTGGCGGGACACCGCCGATTGCGACAGGCCGAGCTGCTCGCCCGCATGCGTGAAGCTGCCCGCTTCCGCCGCCGCGTGAAACACCTTCAGCTTGTCCCAATCCATATCCGTAAATCCGTCGCGTGTTCGAGGCATGATCTTTATTCCGCTGCAGCGCGCTCGCTGGCGCGCAGGGCCAGGAAACGTTCGGCTTCGAGAGCTGCCATGCAGCCGAGGCCGGCAGCCGTCACGGCCTGACGATAGGTCTCGTCGGCGACGTCGCCGGCGGCGAACAGGCCAGGCACCGAGGTGGCGGTCGAGTTAGGGGCGACCTCGACATAGCCCGACCGTTTCAGCTTGACTTGGTCCTTCACGAGCTCGGTCGCCGGCGCGTGTCCAATGGCGATGAAGACACCGTCGGTCTTCACGTTCGTGAGCGCGCCGGTCTTGACGTTCTTGAGGCGGACATGGGTGACCTTGTTCGGGTTCTCGGTGCCGCAGATCTCGTCGACAGCTGAGTCCCAGACCACCTTGATCTTCGGATGCTTGAACAGACGCTCCTGCAGGATGCGTTCGGCGCGGAAATGATCGCGACGATGCACGATGGTGACCTGCGAGGCATGGTTGGTGAGGTAAAGGGCTTCCTCGACCGCGGTATTGCCGCCGCCGACCACCACGACTTCCTTGTTGCGGTAGAAGAAGCCGTCGCAGGTGGCGCAGGCCGACACGCCACCGCCCTGGAATTTCGTTTCCGACGGGAGCCCGAGCCAGCGCGCCTGCGCGCCGGTGGCGAGGATGACGCTGTCGGCGAGATAGACGTCGCCGCTGTCGCAGGTGAGGCGGAACGGCCGCTGCATAGTCTCCAGCTTGGTGACCAGGTCGGAGACGATCTTGGTGCCGACATGGACCGCCTGCTTCTCCATCTGCTCCATCAGCCAGGGGCCCTGGATCACGTCGGCGAAGCCCGGATAGTTCTCGACGTCGGTGGTGATGGTGAGCTGGCCGCCCGCCTGGATGCCCTGGATCAGGATCGGCTCGAGCATTGCGCGCGCGGCGTAGATCGCCGCCGTGTAGCCGGCGGGGCCGGAGCCAATAATGACGACCTTTGCATGAACAGTGGCAGACATTTTGACGGACGCCTTTCACGGGGGATCTGCAGCGCGGGTGCGGAACGTGCCGGGAGGCCTCGCGGAAGCGCTGAAATATCAGAGCTAATCTAAGCCTTCTGGTGAGCTATGCAAGAATTGCATTCCCTGTCGGCGGATTTTTCCAACAGGGAACAAAAGTCGATTGCGCTGCACGCGCAATAAAATTGCGCAATTGCTGCGGACTGGCTATGAGGATTGCGTTAAATCCACCAATACAGCCGCAAAGGCCAGGAGTTCCAATCACGTGTCGCGGAACCTAGACGAGATCGACCTGAAAATTCTCACCGAGGTCCAGGCCGACGGTCGAATCACGAATGTCGAGCTGGCCAAGCGCGTCGGCATCTCGCCGCCACCCTGCCTCCGCCGCGTCCGCGCGCTGGAGGAGGAGGGGTATATCCACGGCTATCGTGGCCTGCTCGACGCCCGCAAGCTCGGCTTCGACGTCACCGTGTTCGCCGCGGTGCACCTGTCCAGCCAGGCCGAGGCGGATTTGCGCGCCTTCGAGGAGTTCGTCCGCGCCGAGCCCCTGGTGCGGGAATGCTGGATGCTGTCGGGCGAAGTCGATTTCATCCTGAAATGCGTCGCGCCCGACATGGCCACCTTCCAGGATTTCGTCACCCACCTGACCGCGGCGCCGCATGTCCGCAACGTGCGGACGTCGCTGGTGCTGCATAATTCGAAATACGAGGCGGCCGTGCCGCTTGATGTGAAGGGAAGAAGGTAAGCCTTCTCCCTCTCCCGGTTCTTGCGGGGAGAGGCACACGGCCCTCGCAATACCCCGAAACAAAAAGGCCGCGCAGTGCGCGGCCTTTTCGAAACATCATCGCGCCTGGCGGCAAATGCTTACCGCCACTCCACCTTGGTGATCTCATACGCCTTGGCGCCGCCGGGGGCGTTGACCTCGACGGTCGAACCTTTCTTCTTGCCGATCAGCGCGCGCGCGAGCGGCGAGGTGATGGAGATGCGGCCCTTCTTGGCGTCGGCCTCGACCTCGCCGACGATCTGCCACACCGTCTTCTTCTCGGTGTCCTCGTCGACCAGCGTCACAGTGGCGCCGAACTTGATGGTGTCGCCGGACAGCTTGGAAATATCGATGATATCGGCGCGCGCGAGCTTGTCCTCGAGCTCGGCGATGCGGCCCTCATTGTGGGACTGCTCTTCCTTCGCGGCATGATATTCCGCGTTCTCCGACAGGTCGCCGTGCGAGCGCGCTTCCGCAATATGCTCGATGATGCGCGGACGGTCCTCGGACTGGCGCTTCTTCAATTCTTCCCCGAGCGCGGCAAAGCCGCCCGCTGTCATCGGAACCTTTTCCATCTCTTCTCTCGTCCTTCGATCGCGCGCCCACGAAAACAGAGGGCGCGGCAACCTTGATTCGTCAGTACTTCCGGGGCTGAACATACGGCCACCGGAACGGTTATGTGGGTCTGGCGCCGGAACAGAACAACCACAACGGCCGGACAGTTCCTCCGGCCATTGTGGCTTCATTGCCAGTCACTTAGCGGAAGCGTCGCCGTTGCTAGCGATCAGGTTTCCGAAAAGTAGCTCTGCAGGGTACGAACCTCAAGGTCCCCGCCCAGATAGGCGCGGATGCCCTGCGCGGCCGCCACGGCCCCGGAAAGAGTGGTGTAATACGGCACTTTATGCAAGAGGGCCGCGCGCCGCAGCGAGCGGCTGTCGGCGAGCGCCTGCGGGCCTTCGGTGGTGTTGAGGACGAGCTGGACGTCGCCATTGGTGATGGCATCGACGATGTGCGGCCGTCCCTCAAGCACCTTGTTGACCCTCTCGGTCGGGATGCCCTGATCGGTCAGGAAGCGCGCCGTGCCCGATGTCGCCAGCACCTTGAAGCCGAGCGAATGCAATTCGCGAACGGCCTCGGCGATGCGCGTCTTGTCGCTCTCGCGAACCGAGACGAACACCGTGCCCTTGCGCGGCACCCGCGTGCCGCCGCCGAGCTGACTCTTGGCAAAGGCTATCGCGAAGGAGCTGTCGATGCCCATGACCTCGCCGGTCGAGCGCATCTCGGGGCCGAGCACCGTGTCGACGCCGGGGAAGCGGGCGAACGGAAACACCGATTCCTTCACGCCGACATGCTTGAAGTCCGCCTTCTTCAGCTTGAAGTCGGCGAGCTTCTCGCCGGCCATGATGCGCGCTGCGATCTTGGCGACCGGCGTGCCGACCACCTTGGCGACGAAGGGCACCGTGCGCGAGGCGCGCGGGTTGACTTCGAGCACGTAGATCTCGCCGTCCTTGATCGCGTACTGCACATTCATCAGGCCGACGACGTCGAGGCCGAGCGCCAGCTCACGCGTCTGCCGCTCCAGCTCCTCGATCATCCTGGCATCGAGCGAGTGCGGCGGCAGCGAGCAGGCGCTGTCGCCGGAATGGATGCCGGCTTCCTCGATGTGCTCCATGATGCCGACGATGAAGGTGTCCTTGCCGTCGCAGAGGCAGTCGACGTCGATCTCCGTTGCATCTGAGAGATAGCGGTCGAACAGCAGCGGGTTCTTGCCGAGCACGGTGTTGATCTGCCCGGTCTTGTCGTTCGGGTAGCGTGCCTTGACGTCGGCCGGCACCAGCTCCGGCAGCGTGCCGAGCAAATAGTCGCTGAGCTGGTTCTCCTCGCGGATGATCTGCATCGCGCGGCCGCCGAGCACGTAGGACGGGCGCACCACCAGCGGCAGGCCGAGATCGGTTGCGACCAGGCGCGCCTGCTCGACCGAATAGGCGATGCCGTTCTTCGGCTGCTTCAGCCGGAGCTTGTCGAGCACGCGCTTGAAGCGATCGCGGTCTTCGGCAAGGTCGATGGCGTCGGGCGAGGTGCCGAGGATCGGCACTTCGGCAGCTTCCAGCGCGCGCGCCAGCTTCAGCGGGGTCTGGCCGCCGAACTGCACGATCACGCCGTGCAGCGTGCCGTTGGTGCGTTCCTTCGCGATGATCTCCAGCACGTCCTCGGCGGTGAGCGGCTCGAAATAGAGCCGGTCGGCGGTGTCGTAGTCGGTCGACACCGTCTCGGGGTTGCAGTTGACCATGATGGATTCGTAGCCAGCGTCATGCAGTGCGAAGCAGGCGTGACAGCAGCAATAGTCGAACTCGATGCCCTGGCCGATACGATTGGGCCCGCCGCCGAGAATGATGACCTTCTTCTTGTCCGACGGCGAGCTCTCGTCCGCGGGCGCGCCCGCAAACAGCGCCTCATAGGTCGAATACATGTAGGCGGTCGGCGACGCGAACTCGGCCGCGCAGGTGTCGATGCGCTTGTAGACAGGGCGGACACCGAGCGCGTGGCGCTTCGCCGTCACGTCAGCTTCCGTCGTCTCGGCGAGCACAGCGAGCCGCGCATCGGAGAAGCCCATGGCCTTGAGCGTGCGCATGCCGAAGGCGTTGCCCGGCAGGCCGTTCTTCCGGACCTTCTCCTCCATGTCGACGATGCCGCGCATCTCGCTGAGGAACCACGGATCGATCTTGCAGGAGTTGAAGATGTCCTCGTTCGACCAGCCGAGCCGCATGGCCTGGGCGACCTGGAGCAGCCGGTTCGGCGTCGGCGTGCCGAGCGCGGCGCGGATCGCGTTCTTGTCGTCGTGCTGGCCTAGCCCCTCGATCTCGATCTCGTCGAGCCCGGTCAGGCCGGTCTCGAGTCCGCGCAGCGCCTTCTGCAGGCTCTCCTGGAAGGTACGGCCGATCGCCATCACTTCGCCGACCGACTTCATTGATGTGGTCAGCGTGGTGGAAGCGCCGGGGAATTTCTCGAAGGCGAAGCGCGGAATCTTGGTGACGACGTAGTCGATAGTCGGCTCGAATGAGGCCGGCGTCGCGCCGCCGGTGATGTCGTTGGCGATTTCGTCCAGCGTGTAGCCGACCGCGAGCTTGGCGGCGACCTTTGCGATCGGAAAGCCGGTGGCCTTGGAGGCCAGTGCGGACGACCGCGACACGCGCGGGTTCATCTCGATCACGACCATGCGGCCGTCTTCGGGATTGACGCCGAACTGCACGTTGGAGCCGCCGGTCTCGACGCCGATCTCGCGCAGCACCGCCAGCGAAGCGTCGCGCATGATCTGGTATTCCTTGTCGGTCAGCGTCAGCGCCGGCGCGACCGTGATGGAGTCGCCCGTGTGCACGCCCATCGGATCGAGGTTCTCGATCGAGCAGACGATGATGCAATTGTCTTTCTTGTCGCGCACGACCTCCATCTCGTACTCCTTCCAACCGAGCACGGATTCTTCGATCAGCACTTCGTTGGTCGGAGACGCATCGAGGCCGCGCTCGATGATGTCGAGGAATTCTTCCTTGTTGTAGGCGATGCCGCCGCCGGTGCCGCCCATCGTGAAGGAGGGACGGATGATCGCGGGCAGGCCGATCTCGGACAGCGCCATCAGCGCCTGGCCGAGCGCATATTCCTGGTAGCGCTTGCGGCGGTCGCTTTCGCCGAGCACCCATTGCCGTTCGTGTTCCTCGAGGGCGGCACCCGACAGCTTCTCGCGTTCGGCCCGGTGCTTGTCGCGGAAGGACTTCTTCAACTCGGACGCATTGGCGAGCCGCGACTTTGGCGTCTCAAGCCCGATCTTGGTCATGGCCTCGCGGAACAGCTGACGGTCTTCCGCCTTGTCGATCGCATCCGCGGTCGCGCCGATCATCTCGACGTCGAACTTTTCCAGCGTGCCCTGCCGGCGCAGCGACAGCGCGCAGTTCAGCGCGGTCTGTCCGCCCATGGTCGGCAGCAGCGCGAAGCCGCCGGGAATGACGTGACGTTCCTTCTCGATGATCTTGGCGACGATCTCGGGCGTGATCGGCTCGATATAGGTGGCGTCGGCCAATTCCGGGTCGGTCATGATGGTGGCCGGGTTGGAATTGACGAGGACGATGCGATAGCCCTCTTCCTTCAACGTCTTCACCGCTTGCGTGCCCGAATAGTCGAACTCGCAGGCCTGGCCGATCACGATGGGACCGGCGCCGATGATCAGGATGGTGGTGATGTCTGTACGTTTGGGCATCAACTCTCGCCGAAGTGGAATTTGGGCACAAAAAAAGGGCGCGCTTGCCGCGCGTCCCCTTGAGCCGAGAGCGCGGGGTCTCCCCTCGCGCGCGGGTGGGTCTTAGACCAGTTTTCGGGGCGGCGAAACCCCGAAAAACGCCCATCAACCGGCAATTTTGACGGGTTTTGGCCGTGCCTGCCAGCCACGGGCGAGATGCACCAGCAGCGAGGCCGCAACGCTCGATCCGCCGATCCAGCCAAGGTCGGTCGGCGAGAGGGTGGCCAGCACCGCGCCACCCAGGGCCCCGCCGATGGCAAAGCCGAGATACATGGCGGAGGCGTTGAGCGAGAGTGCGATCATCGAGGCCTGCGGCTCGATCCGGATGATGCTAGCGACCTGGGCCGGATAGAACGCCCAGCCCGAGATGCCCCAGAGGAAGATCGCGCCCAGCACCGCATAATGCGCCTGTCCAGGCATCAACTTCAGGACCAGCGAATGCAGGATCAGGGCGCTCGCCATGCCGGCGAGCCCGAGGCCCGCGGTGGCGAGCGTCCCGAGCCGGTCGGCCAGGACACCGCCCATCATGTTCCCGATGGCGGCGGCGCCGCCGAACACCAGCAGCGCGAGGCTGATCTGCGCGGCGTCGAAGCCGAGGCCGTGCAACGGGACCGCGAAATAGGTGAACACGGTGAAGCCGCCGACCGCCCATAAGATCGTGATCAGAAGCGCGATCACGACATTGCTGTGACGCGCCACCGCCAGCCGTTCGCTGAGCGAGGCGGTGTTGCGCGGCAGGCCGCGGGGCAAGCCAAGCAGCAGGCCGGCAAGCGCAACCGCGCCGATCAGGGCCACCATGGCAAAAGTCGCGCGCCAGCCGAGCAGGCTGCCGACGAGATTGCCGAGCGGGACGCCGATGACGGTCGCAACCGTGAGGCCCGAGGTGACCAGCGCCACCGCGCGGCCGCGCCGTTCGGGCGCGGCGACGGCCACCGATACGGCGAGTGCCGTCGGCATGCACAGTCCGGAGCCCAGCGCCATCAGCATGCGGGAGGCGAGCAGCAGGGCGTAGCTGGAAGCCACCGTCGCGACGAGATTTCCGGCGATGAAGGTCGTCAGCGCCAGGGCCAGCACGGTGCGGCGGTCGATATTGTTCAGCGTCACCGCCAGAATGGGCGAACCCACCGCATAGGTGAGGGCGTAGGCGGTGACCAATTGGCCGGCGGCCGGGACGGAAATCGAAAGATCGGCGGCGATCGACGGCAAAAGCCCTGCAATGACAAAGCCTTCGGTACCAATCGCGAAGGCCGCGAGAGCCAGCCAGAACACGCTCATTGGACAATATCCCTATGTTCAACGTTTGTTGAACTATTGAATGCAAAGGCTAAGATGTCAATTGGTTCAAGAACTATTGAACATCGCGCCCAGTTTGCTATGATTCCGAACCATGAGCCGCACGCCCCTTCATCCCACCCGCGAGCAGATCGAGCTGCCGATGGTTCTGGATTGCCTGAGCGATCCGATCCGGTTGGCCATCGTCTATCAGCTCGCCCGGCAGGAACGTGTCAGCAGCGAACTCTGCTGTGGCGACTTCAGCGGCCTTTCCGGCAAATCCAACCTCGCCTACCACTTCGCCAAGCTGCGCGAATGCGGCCTGATGCTGACGCGCGTGGCGGGCACCAACCGCTTCATGCGGCTCCGCCGCGAAGATCTGGACGCGCGCTTTCCGGGGCTGCTCGATGCTGTCCTCAGCTCCGCAGCCAAGGATGCCGACCGGCTGCAGCTCCTATCGGAGTGCGAAACGGTTGAAATGGATTGAAGTTTGAGAGGGTTGCGCGCAGACAGCTGAGATCCCGTCCGTCTTCGCTTTCGCTTCGCTACAGCTACGCCGGACACGCTGCGCCCCTTCGGGCCTTGCGTGGCTGCGCCACGCGTAGCCCCGCAGGGGCGAAGCGTGGAGACCCGGCCTGGATTTGAACCAGGATGAAGAGCGTTGCACCGCCCTCGCGTAGACGCTTCCGCCACCGGGCCGCGACGATCTTTACCTATCGGCGTGTGACAAGCCACCTCGGGCAGTCATTATGCTTAACGGACCAGAGGCGGCCGCGCGATGAAGGTCATGCGCCAGCGATTATGGCCGATATTGGTGTGGGCGCGCTGGACAGAGAAGCCCGCCGCGGTCAGCTTGGCGACGATCTCGTCCTCGCCATAGCGCTGAAGCCCGATGCGCGTGCGCAGATGACGGTAATCTGACAGCGCGGTGCTGATCAGCCCGATCAGCGCGTCCTTCAGGAAGCCGTGACGCAGGCCGAAGCTGAGCAGCGCCATCACATCCCTGAACATGCCGACATTGGGCTGCAAGATATCTCCGAGCACGAGCTTGCCGGACGGGGTCAGCAATCGCCGGATGTTCACAAGCGCGGCATCGAGCTCGTCCGGCGTCATGTATTGCGCGACCGAGTTCATCACCGCGAGGTCGATCGACTGGTCCTGCATTTTGCGGACGTCGTCGAGGGAGCGGACGCGGATCTTGGTGTTCGGGGCAAATCGCGCGATCAGCCGGCCACGCACGCCGGGGGCGGGCTCGGCGAGAATCAGCTTGCCGCAGGCCGCGGCGACCTGGCTCGCCGACAGCGCCTCGCCGCAGGCATAGTCGAGCACGGTCGCCTCGGGCGATGAGATGTAGCCGATGATGTCCCGCGCGATGATCTGGAAGTGCAAGTCGCGATGCAGCTTGCTGACATAGATCGTATGCGTGGAGTCGTAATAATCGATCCAATCGTCCATGGTATTTCGTAGGTCCCGGCCAAACGGTTCCTGTCAAGGAACCGGCGCTGCCCGCCTTGCGTTAGGGGTGCGACGGCGCGCCGTCAATGTCCGCGTCCTAACAGGAAGGTTCCCCGTGAGCAAAGCCCCCACCAAGGTCTCGCCCGATCTCGATACCCCCACCGATCTGTCGCCCGATGGGGTCAAGAAGGTCTCTGAGGCGCTCAACGTGCTTCTGGCCGATGCTTTCGCGCTCTATCTGAAGACCAAGAATTTCCACTGGCACATCAGCGGCCGGCATTTCCGCGACTATCATCTGCTGCTCGACGAGCAGTCCGACCAGATCTTCGCCACCACCGACCAGCTCGCCGAACGTGTCCGCAAGATCGGCGGCACCACGCTGAAGTCGATCGGCCAGGTCGCCAAGCTCCAGACCATCAAGGACAACAACGAGGACTACGTCCCGCCACGCGAGATGCTGCGCGAGCTGATGCAGGACAACAAGCACGTCGCGAGCGCGATGCGTAAGGCACACGAGGTCTGCGACGACGCTGGGGATGTCGCCAGCGCCAGCATCCTCGAAAACTTCATCGACGAGACCGAGCGCCGGACCTGGTTCCTGTTCGAGGCCACCCGCCAGGAAGGCGGCAACGAGGCGTAAGGAATTGCGTAAGGTGGGCAAAGGCGCGCTTCTTGCGCGCCGTGCCCACCATCCATCCTTGCGGCTTGAACTGATTGGTGGGCACGCTCCGCTTTGCCCACCTTACGGCGTCGCGCTTATGGCCGGCTCCACAGCCTCATCAACGCCCCGTTCTTGCCCGTCACCGGATCGGCCGGCGGCAGCGCGACCTCGGGAATCGTCTTCAGTGCCCTGGCGTGGTTCTCCGGAGTTGCCCGCGTCACCACCATCTTCGATCCCGGCGGATAGGCGCCGATGATGCAGAAATCACTGCTCGCGCTGATGCACTGATGCCCCGTGCCGGCCGGAAGGATCGCGACGTCGCCTGCCTTGATCTCCAGCTCCTGGCCATGATCGCCGCCGAAGCGCACGCGGGCACTGCCACGCGCGACGCCGAGCACCTCATGCACCGTCGCGTGATAGTGCAGATAGTCGTAGACGCCGTTGCGCCACGTGCCGCCCCAGTTGTTCGCTTCGAACAGGTTTTCGATGGTCTCCTCGGGACGCCTGGAATCGAGCTTCACCGCACCCTGATAGACCAGGAAGGGAAGGATGTTGTTCGGCACGAGCCCGTCATCTTCGAACACGATGGCGAGTGGCTCGGCATTGTCGCAGACAGCGGACATGGCAGGGCTCCTGCGTGAGCGTAGCAGGAATCAACGAGGGGCGTGAGACGACGTTCCTTGCGTCCAGGCGAACCGCAGCGTCGAGCCCGGAATGACAAGAGCCCGGGTCAAGGCCCGGGCTCGATGTCGTCAAGGCAACTGCAGGAGGGCCAGCGTTACGCGCTCTTCTTCTGCCGCATCAGGTCCGCGAAGCGCTGGAACAGATAGTGCGAGTCGCGCGGGCCCGGAGAGGCCTCGGGGTGGTACTGCACCGAGAACACCGGCTTGCCGTCGAGCTGGATGCCGCAATTGGATCCGTCGAACAGCGAGATGTGGGTCTGCGTCGCGCCCTTCGGCAGCGTCGCCTCGTCCACCGCAAAACCATGGTTCATCGAGGTGATCTCGACCTTGCCGGTGGTCTCGTCCTTCACGGGATGATTGGCGCCGTGATGGCCCTGATGCATCTTCTTGGTCTTGGCGCCGACGGCAAGGCCGAGCATCTGGTGACCGAGGCAGATGCCGAAGGTCGGTGTGCCCGACTTGATCACGTCCCGGATCACCGGCACCGCGTATTTGCCCGTCGCGGCCGGATCGCCGGGGCCGTTGGACAGGAACACGCCGTCCGGCTTCATCGCCAGAATGTCTTCCGATGAGGTCGTCGCCGGCACCACCGTCACCTTGCAGCCGACGCCGGCGAGCAGGCGCAGGATGTTGCGCTTGATGCCGTAGTCGATGGCGACGACGTTGAACTCGGGCTTGTCCTGGCGGCCAAAACCCTTGTCCCACAGCCAGGGCGTCTCGTCCCAGGTGAAGCGCTGGCCCGAGGTGACCATCGGCACGAGGTCCATGCCCTCGAGGCCCGGCCATTCGCGCGCTTCTTCCTTCATGCCATGCAGGTCGAACTCGCCGTTCTTGGAATGCGCGATCACGGCGTTGGGCATGCCCTTGCTGCGGATCAGCGCGGTCAATGCGCGGGTGTCGATGCCGGACAGGCCGATGATGCCGCGGGCCTTGAGCCAGGCGTCGAGATGCTTGGTGGCGCGGTAGTTCGAGGGATCGGTGATCGCGGTGCGCAGGATCACGCCGCGCGCGCCGGGCGTCGCGGCCATGTTCACCGTCTCGATGTCTTCCTCGTTGGTACCGACATTGCCGATATGCGGGAAGGTGAAGGTGATGAGCTGGCCGGCATAGGAGGGATCGGTGAGGATCTCCTCATAGCCGGTCATCGCGGTGTTGAAGCAGACTTCACCGACGGCATGGCCTTCGGCGCCGAGACCGAAGCCTTCGAGCACCGTGCCATCGGCGAGCACGAGGAGCGCGGTCGGTTTATGGTCCGGCCAGGCGGTATCGTTGTCATGTTGTGTCATGAGCCCGGTTCATAGTCCGGGCCGGCGCCGCCGTCAAAGCGGACGAGCGCCGATTCACATGCGTTTTTGCATATTTGACAGGTCTCCTCAGGCACTTAAGCTTGGCAGAATAATTTCCGCCAATTTCCCGGGCTTGCGAGGCAATAATGGACCAGACCACCCCGCTTCTGCTGGTTCCGGGATTGGCCTCCTCGGCCCGGATCTACGCCCCGGTGGTCCCGGCACTCTGGCGGTTCGGCCCGGTGATGATTGCCAATCATATCCGCGACGACAGCATGGCGGCGATCGCCCGGCGCGTGCTGAGCGAGGCCCCGCCGCGCTTCGCGCTCGCCGGCCACTCCATGGGCGGCTATATCGCGCTCGAGATCATGCGCCAGGCGCCCGAGCGGGTTTTGAAGCTCGCGCTGATCAACACCCAGGCCCGGCCCGATACACCGGAAGCGACCGCGCGCCGCCGCGGCCTGATGGAACGGGCGAGGCGCGGCGAGCTGAGCGCGGCGCGCGAGGAGATGTTTCCGGAGCTGGTGCATCCCTCGCGCCGCGACGATGCCGGCATTCGAAAGCTCGTGCATGAGCAGGGCGAGGACGTCGGCGTCGAAGGCTATCTGCGGCAGCAGACCGCGATCATTGCGCGGGTGGATTCACGGCCGACGCTGGCGACGATCAAATGCCCGACGCTGGTGCTGACGGGCGATCAGGACAACACGATTCCGAACGCGTTCTCCAAGGAGATGGCGGAGGGCATAGCGGGCGCGAGACTGGTGATCCTCGAGCGTTGCGGGCACCTGCCGCAGCCGGAGCAGCCCGAGGCGACGACGCGGGCGCTGGTCGAATGGATGGGAGCACCGGTTGTCTCAGGGCCGCGAACGGCCTAGATCAGGCGTCGGATATTCGAAGGGATCACGATCATGCTGCGCGACGACATCAACAACGCGGTCAAGGAGGCCATGAAGGCCAAGGAGGAGCGCAAGCTGTCCACCCTGCGCATGGTCAACTCGACCATCAAGAACGCCGACATCGAGGCGCGCGGCAACGGCAAGCCGCCGCTGTCGGATGCCGACCTGCTCGGCGTCTTCCAGAAGATGATCAAGCAGCGCCAGGAGTCGGTCGAGCTTTACGACAAGGGCGGCCGCGCCGAGCTCGCTGCCCAAGAGCGCGAGGAAATCGCGGTGATCTCGGCCTACCTGCCGAAGCAGATGTCGGACGACGAGGTGAAGAAGGCGATCGCGGATGCGATCGCGGAGACGGGCGCTGCCGGCATGAAGGACATGGGCAAGGTGATCGCGGTGTTGCGCGCGAAGTACGCCGGCCAGATGGATTTCGGCAGGGCCAGTGGCCTGGTGAAGGCCGCGCTGACGGGCTGAGCTCTTACCCTCCCCTGGAGGGGGAGGGTCGATCGCGCGTAGCGCGAGCGGGGTGGGGTGATCTCTCCACTCGGGTACCGCTTGTGTGGAGCGACTGTCACCCCACCTCGGTTCGCATGTCGCTTTGCTCCATGCAAACCGATCCTCCCCCTCCAGGGGAGGATGGGCACCTTTGATGCCGCGTCAGTTCGGTCTACTCTCTCCCGATAGACAAATCGGGGGCAACCGATGACCGGCGCCATCAAACCGTTTCGCATCGCCATCAGCGACGACATTCTCACCGACCTCAAATCGCGCCTCGCCCGCACGCGCTGGCCGGAGGCGGAGCTGGTCGACGACTGGAGCCAGGGCGCGCCGCTGAAATGGATCCAGGAGATCTGCGCCTACTGGGCCAATGGCTATGACTGGCGCGCCCGCGAGGCAAAGCTCAACCGCTTCGACCAGTTCATCACCGAGATCGACGGGCTCGACATCCACTTCCTGCATGCGCGCTCGAGGGAGCCGTCGGCGCTGCCGCTGATCATCACCCATGGCTGGCCGGGGTCGATCGTCGAATTCCAGAAATTGATCGCGCCGCTGGTCGATCCGGCCGCGCATGGCGGTAATCCCGCGGATGCGTTTCATGTGGTGTGTCCGTCGCTGCCGGGCTTTGGCTTCTCCGCCAAGCCAAAGACCACCGGCTGGGGCGTCGACCGCATCGCCGCGACCTGGGCGAAGCTGATGGATCGGCTCGGCTACGCGCGTTACGGCGCGCAGGGCGGCGACTGGGGCTCGGCAGTGACAACATCGCTCGGCGCGCAGGACGCCGAGCACTGCGCCGGCATCCACATCACGCTCGCCTTCAACGCGGCGCCGAAGGTCGAGGGCGAGCCGACGGCGGAAGAGAAGCGCGCGCTCGCCGGCCTGAAGCATTATGTCGATCTCGATTCCGGCTATTCCAAGCAGCAATCGACGCGGCCGCAGACGCTCGGCTATGGCCTGACGGATTCGCCGAGCGGGCAGGCGGCCTGGATTTTGGAAAAATTCTGGGCCTGGACCGATTGCGACGGCCATCCCGAGAACATTTTTGACAAGGACGAGCTGCTCGACAACGTCATGCTCTATTGGGCGACGGAGACGGCGACCTCCTCCGCGCGGCTCTACTGGGAGAGTTTTGGAAAGCGCCGAACGACCCCGGTCGTAAAGGTGCCGACCGGCGTCGCCGTGTTCCCGAAGGAGATCATCACGCCGGTCAGGCGCTGGATGGAGCCGAACTTTCCCAACATCACGCACTGGAGCGAGATGGAGAAGGGCGGGCATTTCGCCGCATTCGAGCAGCCGGAGCTGTATGTTGGCGACGTCAGGAAATTCTTCCAGACGGTGCGCCGTTAGGGGATGCCTCCGCATCGTCATGCCCGGGCTTGTCCCGGGCTCCCACGCGCTTAAACTCAGGTCGAAACAAGAACGTGGATGGCCGGGACACGCCCGGCTGTGACGACGCTGCCGGGAAACGACCATGCTGACCGAAGCCGCAACCTACGACGAGCTCTATCGTAACTTCCGCTGGGACGTCCCGGCGCGCTTCAACATGGCGGAAGCGTGCTGCGACCGCCATGCCGACGGCACGGGCCGCCTCGCGCTGCTCTATGTCGACGAGAACGGCGCAACCACGCGCACCTCGTTCGACGAGGTCGCGGAGATGTCGCGCCGCTTCGCCAATGTGCTGAAGGCCGATGGGCTCGTGCGCGGCGACCGTGTCGCGGTGTTCCTGTCGCAGTCGCTGGAACTGCCGATCGCGCATATGGCCGCGTTCCGCTCCGGGCTGATCTCGATCCCGCTGTTCGCGCTGTTCGGCGAGGACGCGCTGGAATTCCGCCTGTCGAATTCGCAAGCAAGAGCCATCATCACTGACGAAGCGGGCTGGGAGAAGCTCACGAAGATCCGCGATCGGCTGCCCTATCTGCAGGACATCTATGTCACGAGCGGCGCCGTCCACGCCGGCGCAAAACCGTTCTGGCCGGCGATCGAAACCGCGTCCGAGGACTTTGCGACCGTCGACACCTCCGCCGATGACCCCGCCCTGATCATCTACACGTCAGGCACGACAGGCAATCCGAAGGGCGCGCTGCATGCGCATCGCGTCGTGCTCGGCCACCTGCCGAATGTCGAGATGTGCCACAACTTCCTGCCGCGCCCCGGCGATCTGATGTGGACGCCGGCGGATTGGGCGTGGATCGGCGGCCTCGTCAACGGCCTGTTCGCGTTCTGGTATCACGGCATCCCCCTGGTCGGTCACCGTGCGAGAAAGTTCGAGCCGCAGGCGGCGATGCAGATGATGGCCGACCTCGGTGTCCGCAACGTCTTCCTGCCGCCCACCGCGCTGAAGCTGATGCGGCAGGCCGGCGTGAAGCATCCGGGCGTCAAGCTGCGCAGCATTTTCACTGGCGGTGAATCGCTCGGCGGCGAGCTGCTCGGCTGGGTGCGCGAGACGTTTGGCATCGATGCGCATGAAGTGTTCGGCCAGACCGAGTGCAACCTCGTGATCGGCAGCAACTCCAACCTGTTTCCGATCCGCCCGGGGTCGATGGGCAAGGCGACGCCGGGCTTCGACGTCCGCATCGTCAACGACAAGGGCGAGGAGCTGCCCACGGGGCAGCGCGGCATCATCGGCGTGCGCCAGCCATGCCCGTGCACGATGCTCGAATACTGGCGCAATCCAGACGCGACGGCGAAGAAATATGCCGGCGAATTCCTGCTGACCGGCGATCTCGGTACCCGGGATGAGGACGGCTATTTCTGGTATGTCAGCCGCGAGGACGACGTGATCACCACCGCCGGCTATCGCGTCGGCCCGTCCGAGATCGAGCACACGCTGATGAAGCATCCGTCGGTGGCGATGGCGGCGGTGGTCGGCATCCCCGATCCGATCCGCACCGAATCGATCAAGGCCTGGATCGTGCTGCGTCCCGGCTTCGCGGCAAGCGACACGCTCGCGCGCGAGATCCAGGAGTTCGTGAAGGTGCAACTCGCCGCGCACGAATATCCGCGCTTCGTCGAGTTCGCGGAGACGCTGCCGATGACGGCTACGGGCAAGGTGCTGCGGCGCGAGCTGCGGGCGCGGGGTTAGGCTCTTTCAGACAATGGCAAAGACGTCTCAAGCTGCGGGGCTTCACCGCGCCTCACTTCCGAAGCTGCACGATCTCGATGCGGCGCTGGAGCTGATGTATTACGGCTGGCGCGGGATGACGCTGGAGGCCGACGAATATCTTGCGAAGCAGGGCCTGTCGCGTCCACACCACCGCATCCTCTACGTGGTGGCGCGCCGTCCCGATATCGCGATCGGCTCGCTGATCGAGATCCTCGGCATCTCCAAGCAGGCCCTGAACCGGCCGCTCAACCTGCTGCTGGAGCGCAAGCTCCTGACGTCGAAGCGGGCGCCCGAGCAGCATCGCTCCAAGCTGCTGCGCCTGACGGAGGCCGGGCGACGTATCGAGCAAAAAGCATCGGACCACGAGCGCAAGGTGCTGCGCGAAGCGTTCGACCGTGCCGGGGCGTCGGGTGCGGCGGCATGGATGGCCGTCATGGGGGCGATCGCCGACAACAACTGACGATTCCTCAAGTCAATATAGTTGACATGAGGCGCGAGCTTTGCCACTTTCCCGGCAACGAGCCAGGGGAGGGCTCCGCCATGAGCGGACGGAAAAAGGATCGCGCAGCCGCCGAGCGCTTCGTCGCGGCATGGTGCGCGAGCTGGCGCCGGGTCGATATCGACGCGGTCGTCGCGCATTTCGCCGACGATGCGCAGATGCGCAGCCCTCTGGCACTATCATTGACCGGTTCTCCGGTCGTCACCGGCGCCGAGAACATCCGCGCTTATTGGCGCGAGGCTTATGGCCACATCGAAAGCGCCGACCTGAAGATCCTGAGCTGGAGCTGGGACGAGGCGATCGCGCGCCTGACGGTGTGGTGGCAGCTCGGCGACACGCGCGCCAGCGAGTTCATGGATTTCGACGATGCGGGCCGTGTGGTGCGCAGCGAAGCCTTCTACGGAAAATGATCATGCACCTTTCGGATTTCGTCCTGCTCCTCAACACACTCTGGTTCGGCGGCGCCTTCATCCAGTTCAGCGTCGCCCAGGGCAACACGCTGAAGATACTCTTGCCGCGCGAAGAGCGCAGCAATCCGATCGCGCCGACCCTGGCGGCCAGCGTGGCGTTCCTGGGCGGGATGAATCTGCCGATCGGGCTTTTGTCGTTCTATCTTTTGGCCGCTCGTCCGGCTTTCTTCCAGCCGATCGAGGCGCAGCTCGCGCTGTTCCTGTTCTTTGCCGCCTGCCACTTCAGCCAGTTCGCCTATAACCTTCCGGTCCTGATGCGCGGAGGGCGCGTCGGGGTGGCCTACTGGCCCGTGCTGAAAGGTCCGATGCTCAGGATCTTCGTCATCGACGCGGCTCTGTTCGTAGCCAATCTCGGCGTAGCGCTCCGGCTGGCGTTCTCTTCCTGATTTCAGCGCGGCGACGCGGACAGGGCGGACCGCAGCATCGCGGCAAGATCCTTCCGCCGGAACGGTTTTGTCAGGATGCGGGCGTCGCCGACCCCGTCGGGCGTCTTGACGGGATTTTGGGTGTAGCCCGAGGTGAAGAGCACCTTGAGCCCGGGCCGCAAGCCGGTCGCTTGCCTGGCGAGCTCCGGCCCGAACATGCCGCCGGGCATCACGACGTCGGTGAGGAGCAGGTCGATGTCGCCGGGGCGGCGCAACAGTTCGAGAGCCGCGGGACCGTTCGACGCCGCGATGACGCGATAGCCGAGGGTCTTCAGCTCGCTCTCGACATAGGCCCGAACCATGTCGTCGTCCTCGACGACGAGAATGGTCTCGCTTCCGTCGGGGGCGACGATCCGTTCCGCGGGTGACGGCTGCTCGTTCGGTGGCGTTGCAAGGCGGGGAAAGAACAGCCTGACGACGCTGCCTTGTCCCGGTTCGGACTGCATCTGCACAACGCCGCCGGATTGCCGCACAAAGCCGTAGACCATGCTCAGGCCGAGACCGGTGCCCTTGCCGACCTCCTTGGTGGTGAAGAACGGCTCGAACGCCCGGCTCGCCACCTCGGCGGTCATGCCGCTGCCGGTGTCGGTCACGGCCACCATGACGTAGTCGCCCGGCCGCGGCTCGCCATTGACGTCCAGGTCGGATTCACCGAGCGAGGTGTTGCGCGCCTCGATCGTCAGCTTGCCGCCGAGCGGCATGACGTCGCGCGCGTTGAGCACGAGATTGAGCAGCGCAGTTGTCAGCTCGCCGGGATCGACGCTGGTCAGCCACACATCCGGTTCGAGCGCGAAGGTGCATTCGATGTGCTCGCCCAGGGGCCGGCGCAACAGCTGCTCCATCTCGTGAATCTTCACGGCGATGTCGATGTCTCGCGGCCTCAGGGGCTGCTTGCGCGCGAAGGCGAGCAGGCTCCGCGTCAGGTCGGAGCCGCGCTCGGCGGCGGTCGCGATGTCGTTGGCGATCCGGTGCAATTCCTTGTTGCCGGCCAGCCTGTCGGCAAGATGCTCGGAGTTGCCGAGAATGACGGTCAAGAGGTTGTTGAAATCGTGCGCCACGCCGCCGGTGAGCTGGCCCATGGCTTCCATCTTCTGGGATTGGCTGAGCTTGTGGCTGAGGTCGGCGATGGCGGCGCGTTGCTGCTCGAGCGACTCGGCGGTGTCGTTGAGCAGGGTCATCAATCCGCCCAGCTCGCCGCCCGGGTGGGGAGGCGGAATTCGCGCGCTGAGATCTCCGAGCCCAAGTTTCTTCGCCATGGTGGCGAGACGTCCGACCTGGCGCCCGACGCTCACGGTCGCAAGGATCCAGACGGCCGCGAGCAGCAGCAGCGAGGCCACCGCGAGTATCGCCACATCCTCGTAGAGCCGGCGATTCGCCGCGGCGACCAGTCCGTCCTTGGACCGTCCGACCATGATGTAGAGGCCGGCATCGCGGGTCGAAGGCGAGCGCGCGGCGACAGCCCAGACCTGCGTCCGGCCGTCGCGATCGGTCACCTCCTGATACACCTTCCGGTCGGGCATTGCGGCGAAGCGGAGCAGGTCGGATCCCGCGATCGACGTGCCGACCGGCTCGGTCCATCCTCCGCGGGAGGGGGCGACCAGAACCGTTCCCTTGCTGTCGAGGAGCAGGATCTCCTTCTGGCCGAGCAGCCGCTTGTCGTGAAACTCCGCGAATTTGCGCAGGTTGAAGGAGGCGAGCAGGATCAGCTTCAAGGCGCCCGTCTCCGATCGCACCGGATAGGCGATCTGGAGCACCGATAGGCCGGTCAGCCGGCCGAATACCGGCTCGAGCGCGACGCCGCGCGACACCAGGGCCTGCTTGAAATAGGCGCGATCCCGGAGGTCGAGGGTGCGGTTGGTCCGCAGCGAATCGCAGAACAGGCTACCGTCGGGATCGATGGTCAATATCCCGGTGAACTGTGGGTATTCCTCGCGCACTTCCGACAGGAACGCCGAGCACGCCGCCTTGTCGCGCGTGTCGAGGTCGCGTGCACGGGCGAGACCATAGTGAAGCTGGGCGGTGCCCTGGATCTTCTCGTCCAGGTCGCTCGCAATGTCGTCGGCTGTCGCGGTCAGATTGGCTAGGGCCGCGTTGATTTCGCTGCTGCGATTTTGCACGAAACGTAAGCCGACGAGGATGGCCGGCACCAGCATGGCCGCAATGACGAGTATCAGTAGCCGGGTACGCAAGCTCATCGGTCGGGCGGTCCAATTTGGTCGTCGCGCGTGCTGGTTCGAAGATGCAATCTGCGGCACCACCCTCCGCTCAGTCCATAGGCATCGCGCCGAAAAAGCCCCCGCGGGGAAAATTTCGGCCGCGCACGTCACTAATGAGTCCCCCGGAAAGTTCGCCCGCGAGGCTCTGTTGGGCGGGTGTCGGGCCTCCCGGGATACCGTCATCGCGCGATCAACGCGCGCGTGCGCGCAGGTCACGAGGGCGCTAATATCGGGATCGCGCGCGACGGAGATCGTGCCGGTGATGAGGAGAGGAGCCGCATGTCGATATCGGGCAAAGTCGATCCGGTGGTGCGTCCCGTGGCGGTGACCGATATCGCCGAGGCGCTGGTCGAGGGTTTGCGCGATTTCCAGGCGCTGCCGCTCTACGGGCTCTGCTTCGGCGCGCTCTACGCAGGCGGCGGCATCGCCATCATGCTCTGCCTCACGGCCTTCGGCATGGTCTATCTCGTCTATCCCCTTGCGGCCGGCTTTGCGCTGATCGGGCCGTTCGTGGCGATCGGTCTGTACGAGGTCAGCCGCCGCCGCGAGCGCGGCGAGCCGGTCTCCTTCGGCGCGATCTGGTCGGCGATACGCGCGCGCAGCGAGATCGGCTGGATGGCCTTCGTCACGCTGTTCATGTTCGTGATCTGGATGTACCAGGTGCGGCTGCTCATCGCGCTGCTGCTCGGCCTGCACGCCTCGTTCTCGAGTCTTCAGGAATTCATGACGGTGGTGCTGACCACGAATGAGGGCCTGCTGTTCCTCGCTATCGGCAACGCGGTCGGCGCCGCGCTGTCGCTGATTCTGTTCTCGCTGACGGTGGTGTCGTTTCCACTGCTGCTCGACCGCGAGGTCGATTTCGTCACCGCCATGGTGACGAGCGTGCGCGCGGTGGTGACCAGCCCGCTGCCGATGATCTCGTGGGCCGCGGTGATCGTGATGCTGCTGATCGTCTCGGCGCTGCCGTATTTTCTCGGACTGGTCGTGACGCTGCCCGTGCTCGGGCATGCGACGTGGCATCTCTATCGGCGGCTGGTGGTGCCGGTGACGTAAATGGGAAGCCGGACGCAACGGGAGCGAGCTATTCGCCCGTTGCCAGGCGGCGAGCGCCGGATGAAGTCAGCTCGAGTTCGCCGAGCCGCCTGATCGCATAACCCAAATTGGCCAGACGTTCGCCGTGCGCGTGCGGAATGTCGTCTTGACCCTTGCCGACCAGGGCCAAGGACGCAAATTCATCGGCGGTGAGCGCTGGGGTGCTGTCTGTCATCAGGCAACCTCGTCGGTCCATACCTTGAAATTGAGCAGGGTATTCGGACCGAAGGTCTGGACGATCGGGACGTCTGCGGCATCGCGCCCCTGCGCAATCAGCACGCGGCCGATCCGCGGCGTATTGTTGCGCGGATCGAACATGTGCCAGCTTCCACCGACGAAAGCCTCGAACCAGGCGGCGAAATCTCCGGCAGGCCACGGTTGTGGGGTGCCGATGTCGCTGAGGTAGCCGGTGCAGTAGCGCGCCGGAATGTTCATGCTGCGGCAGAACGCGATGGCGAGATGGGCATAGTCACGGCACACGCCCTTGCCTTCGTCGTAGGCTTCCCGGGCTGTCTTGGTCGCACGCGCGTGCTCATGGCCGAACGTGATGTGGCGATGAACAAAATCGCAGATGGCCTGGACCCGCGCCCAGCCCGGCGGCGTCTGTTCGAACAACTTCCATGCGATATCCGACAGGCGATCGGTCTCGCAGTAGCGACTGCCGAGCAGATAGACGAGCGTGTCGGCCGGCAGTGCTTCGACGGCGTGCTGAAACGCGTTCGGAAACACCGGGTCGGGCAGGCCGCTGTCGCGAACGACGCCATCGCCGGCAAGACGGAAGGTGCCGGCCGGCGCAACGATGCGGCTGCACCAATTGCCGAAGAGGTCGCGATAGGGATTGATCGCCACCGAAGGTCGGGTGGTCAGCAGGTCGGGCACGACGATATCTGAGGCGCGCGTGAAGTGCGTGCCCAACACCATGATCATAGGCGTCGGCTGCGGGAACTCGTACAGCATCTCGAACCCGACGCGGAGCTTCATACGAACTTCTTTCTCTTGGCTAAGCTCCCAACATGGCTACGAAGCGATCGAACACAAGGCATTCACGGCCTTATTCGATCGAGAGCGGCATTTGGCGCTTCAAAAGCGCGGCGCGGGCGAGAAAACGATAGCTAATTGCGGCGATTGCGCGCACGGTGCGCCAATGTCGGAAAGAGCGGTCGTCTCTGCGCACGCGCTGCGTCACGACGATCTGCGCGCGACTTGAAACGACTCATTCTTCGCACCGGCGGAGCCTTCTCATCGCGACGTCGTAACGGCGATCGTCGCGCTTATTGCGACTTCCCGCGGGCGAGCCGGACGCAGCAGGCGTGCCGCGGACGCCTGAAAGATTCCACCGCGGCTCGATACGAGATCGAACGCCAACCGAAAGCATCTGATGCAAACTCTCTCCCCACGGCACGTCAAGACAGACGAAGCGCTCCGGCTCGGCGTGGAGTCAGGCTGGTACGCGATCAAGGTCAGCGGGACCTTCGTCTCGGGCCCGCACGACTCGGAAGGGGATTGCCGTCGCAAGATCGACGAGATTCAACCGCCGGTGAAGAAGAAGCGATAACAGCGCCGATTTCGGCCGCTACGGCGTCTTGATCCCCATCGCCTTCAACGCCGCCAGCATCTGCGCTGGCGGTGTCATTTTGATCTGCGGCGCCTTGCCGGTTTCCAGCAAACTCTTCAGTCCCGACAGGATCGCGGGCCAGCCGGTGCGGCCGCCGGAGAGGATGTCGTCGCTGAGCGGGCGGTCGTGGCGTTCGCTCATGGTGAGACGGACGGCCTCGCCGGCTTGCTCGATCTCGTAGGTGACGAGTGTCGTGCCGAGCTTTGCGACGAGGTCGGGCCAGTTGACGTTCCACGTCACCGTCAGCTTGTTCGGCGGATCGTATTCGAAGACTTCACCCGAGATGTGCTCCGAACCGTCAGGCGCCCGCACGGTGAAACTGCCGCCGAGCCTCCGTTCCATCTCCACCGCAAAGCCGGAAAAGTACTTCCTGCTGAACTCGGCCGAGGTCAGCGCTTCCCACACCTTCTCCGGCGTGGAGACGATGTAGATGGTGTAGACCGTCAGCGGTTTGAACTGATCGAGGTTCATTTTGCGTCGAATCCCTTGTTGAGCGCGGCGCGTGGAATGCCGAGCAGCTTGCCGGTCTCGAGCAGGCTCTTGAGCTGGGACAGGATCGCCGGCCAGCCGTTGGAGACGGCGCCGAGATATTTGCCGCCCTCGACGAAGCCGTCATGCAACACGGTCAAACGCACGAGCGAGCCGAACGGTTCGATCGTGAAGACGACGCGCGATATCGGCTCGCCGCGCAGCTCTTCGAACTTCTGGTGCTTGAAGCTGTAGGACAGGCGGCGCGGCGGATCGGCCTCCAGAATCTCGCCGGAATCGGTGACCTCGCCGTCGAGCGTGAGCGCGAAGGGTGAGCCGACCTTCCAGTCCGACCGGACCTCGGCGCCGAACCAGTATTGCCTGGTGAACTCGCTCGACGTCAGCGCCTCCCACAGCCTCTCCGGCGTGGTCTCGATATAGCTCACATAGACGAATTGGGGCTTACTCATCGCGCTTCTCCAACTGACGTTTCAACTCGCTGAGCGCTGCGAGCTTGCCGCGCTCGAATTTCCTGATCCAGCGTTCGCCGATCTGATGGATCGGCACCGGATTGAGGTAATGCAGCTTCTCGCGGCCATGCCTGATGGTCGTGACCAGGTTGGCCTCTTCGAGAATGACAAGGTGCTTGGTCACGGCCTGGCGCGTCATCGCGAGGCCCTCGCAGAGTTCGTTCAGCGTCTGGCCGTTCCTGGCGTGAAGCCTGTCCAGCAGTGACCGTCGTGACGCATCGGCGAGCGCTCTGAAGACCTCATCCATGGCGGCGATAATAGGCAACCAAATGGTTGCATGTCAAGATGGTGTCTTTGGCGCCTGGAAATGGCTGTGCTAGCCTTGAAGCTCAGCCAACGCAGATTGGTTCCGGGAGAGCTTTGATGTTCCGTTGCATCTCACTCGCTGCAGGTCTTGTCCTTTTCGCCTGCAGCACCACGGCCCAGGCACAACAGAAGCAGACCATCGGCGCGCCGCCGGAAGCGTCCAACATGAAGCTGGTCGGCACCAACGACCTGCAGGCGCGCAGTGCGTACCAGCCGACCATCCATCACCAGGGCGATCGCTGGATCGCCTATATCGGCCATCACGGCGGCACCGACGACGTGCCCGCGCCCGTCAACCCGATGACGGGGCAGGCCGAACCGAACGGAACGTCCATCGTCGACGTCACCGATCCCGCGCGTCCAAAATATCTGCGGCATTTGCCGGGACAGGAAGGCAAGTACGAATCCGGCGGCGCGCAGATGGTACGGGTTTGCGACGGCAAGTCGCTGCCGAAGGGCGATCCCAATGCGGTCTACATGCTCCGCACCTTCGGTAGCGAGGCGCATGAGATCTGGAACGTCGCCGATCCCGCAAATCCCGTGCTCGTTACCCGCATCGGCGGCCTGAAGGACACCCACAAGAGCTGGTGGGAGTGCGACACCGGCATCGCCTTTCTCGTCTCCGGCGCGCCGGACTGGCGCACGCGGCGCATGACGCAGGTCTACGACCTCAGCGATCCCGCCCATCCGCAGAAAATCCGCGACTTTGGCCTGCCCGGCCAGGAGCCCGGCTCGACCGGCGCCGTGCCGACCGAATTGCACGGGCCGATCTCGACCGGACCCGACGGCAATCGCGTGTTCTTCGGCTACGGCACCAACAAGGGCGGCATCCTGCAGATCGTCGATCGCGACAAGTTGCTGAACGGGCCGAAGGAGCCGACGCCGGACAATCTGCGCTATCCCGAGATTTCGCGCATGCCGATGTCCGCCTTCAACGGCGCGCATACGACGTTCCCGATGCTCGACATGCCCGTCGCCGAATTCGCCGAGGACAAGGACGGCAAGACCCGCGACATCGTCATGATCGTCGACGAGGCGATCTTGAACGAATGCGGCGAGGCGAGGCAGATGGTGTGGTTCGCCGACGTCACCACCGAGACGCGGCCGATGATGATCTCGAGCTACACCGTGCCGGAGGCGGGCGGACAGTTCTGCCAGCGCGGCGGCCGCTTCGGCTCGCACTCCTCGAACGAGAGCATGGCGCCGGTCTATTACAAGAAGATGGCCTTCATCGCCTTCTTCAATGCCGGCGTGCGCGCGCTCGACATCCGCGATCCCTATCACCCGAAGGAGGTCGGCTATTTCATCCCGGCGATCACGCAGGCCACCGACAAGCGCTGCATTCCCGTCGAGGGCGGCGAGCGCTGCAAGGTCGCGATCCAGACCAACAATGTCGAGACGGACGATCGCGGCTACATCTACATCGTCGACCGCGCCAACACCGGTCTGCATATCCTCGAGCTGACCGGACCGGCGCGCGCGGCCGCCGGCCTGCCGAGGAACTGACGTGCGGCGCGGGGCGGCGATTGCGGCTGTGGCCATCGCGCTCGGTGTATCCGGCGTCGGGGCCTATCGACTTGCGCCGGCGCCGGCGGCGGAATCGGCGGGCTGGCGCGAAATCGCATGGCCGTTCCCGCGCGACGGCTGGCCCTCCGGCCGCGCGTTCCGCTGCGACGGTGCCTGCGCGGGCACCGAGCTTTACGTGCGCGCCAAGCGCGGCTTCTGCAATTGCGACCGCGGCGTCGCCGACGATGATGAGGTCGATCGCGTTGCCGACATCGATCTGATCAGCCCGCGCTTTGCCGCCGTCGCGCCGGGTGAGGAAGTGGGACTTGGCGAGATGCGTGGCCGTGCCAGGCGCTATGATCTCGATATGGCCGACGGCGTCCGTCATGCCGCGATCGGCATCGCCGTCTCGCGCCGCTGCGATCTCTTCGTAGCTGCGGCCCAGGGGCGTGGCGAAGCAGGCGTCGTGCAGCGTGCGGCGCTGGCGTTCCTGGAGACGCCGGAGATGAAGGTATGGGCGACCGCGGCGCTGGACGGACAGTGAGCGTCATGCATTAATGCGCCAAACCGCTCTCAGCGAGTCCTCCCCATGATGTCCATGCAAGCCTATTTCGCCTTCGTCGCCGCCTGCATTGCGCTGGCCTTGCTGCCGGGGCCGATCGTCACCCTCGTCGTCGCCAACGGCCTGCGTCACGGCACGCGCGCGGCGTTGACCAATGTCGCGGGCGCGCAGGCCGGGCTTGCCATCGTCATCGGCATCGTCGCGGTCGGCCTGACCTCGCTGATGGCGACCATGGGTTACTGGTTCGACTGGGTGCGCTTTGCCGGCGCCGCCTACCTGATCTGGCTCGGCATCAAGCTGATCTGGGCGCCGGTCGAAGGCCTCAATGTCGACGAGCCGCCGGCGCCGCCGCGCGGCGGGTTCTTCCTGCAAGGTTTCCTTGTGCTGCTGTCGAACCCGAAAGTGCTAATCTTCTTTGGCGCCTTCATTCCGCAGTTCATGGACATGAACCGCGACCACTTCCCGCAAGTCGCGGTGCTGGGCGCCACGTTCATGGTCACCGCGGCGATGACGGATGCGCTCTACGCTCTCGCCGCGGGGCGTGCCCGAAAGTTCTTCTCGGCCCGCCGGACGCGGCTGATGTCGCGCATCTCCGGCGGCTTCATGATCGGCGGCGGTATCTGGCTGGCGCTGACACGGGCAAAATAACCTCCCTCGTACCGGTTCGCGCTTGAACCCTTCGCGGCGGCGATGCGTCCAATCGGGCATTGCCGCTGACGAAGGAATTTGGCCGTGCCCGATCTGCCCTGGTTCGTCTATGCGATGCTGTTCGCACCGCTCGGGCTGTTACTGGTCGCCTCCGTTGTGAAGACCTGGCAGGTGCGCGAGGCGCGAAGCTGGCCGCAGGCATCGGGCAAGGTCGTCCGCTCGGTCGCCGAGGTGCGCGAGGTCAGGGTGTCCGACAGCGACCGCGAGGAAGGCTATCGGCTCGAGAGCCGCAATTTTGCGAACGTGACTTACGAATATCCGGTCGGCAGCCGCAAGCTGAGCTGTAACCGCATCTCGATCGGCGAGGACCTCGGCAATTTCGAGGTCGCCGAGAAGCTCGCAAAATATCCAGCCGGCAGTGTCGTCACCGTCTATTACAATCCGCGCCATCCCGATCAGGCCGTGCTCGAGCGCGACCTGCCCAAGGGATTGTGGGGCTGTCTCGGCATCGGCACGGCGATCGCGTTTGGCATCGTGTTCGGCTCGGCGTTCGGGCTCAACCAGACTTATGCCTACCTTGCGCACCACATCGGGCGGCCCGATCTCGCCGGCCTCGTCGTCGGCTTCGGCGCGTTCGGCCTCGTCATCGCGCTGATGGGGTATGGGGTGCGGCGGCAGGCGTTGAAGGCGGCGCGCTGGCCGGTGGTGCCGGGCACGATCAAGCTGTCGGGGATCGAGCAATATCACGAGGCCAGCGAGCCGGGCGAGCGCCGCGGCACCGAGATGTTCGGCAAGCGCGTGACCTACACCTATCGCTATCAGAATATCAGCTACACCAATGAATGCGCGCGCGTCGCGGCCGGGACGCAGTCGGGGTCCGACGAGATGGTGAAGAAGCTGATGTCGCGCTACAAGCACGGCGCGACCGTCGAGGTGCGCGTCAATCCCGACAACCCGGCCGAGGCAACGCTCGATACAAGCGGTCCCGTCCGCATCGCCTGGCTGCTGTGGGGTATCGCGGCGATTTTCGCTGCGCTCGCGGTGTTCGTCGCGACGCGGGGCAGCTAGTCGACCAGCCTCTCCCTGCGCAACTCCAGCTCGATCTCCGCAAAAATCCTCGCCAGCCGCTCCGCCCATTGCTGCTGGCCGGACTGATCCGCGATCAGATCCTGGCGGATCTCGATGCCGGTGTTGACGAGGCCGCGGGCTTCGCCGTGGACGGGGATGGTGTAGTCGCTGAGGTCGCTCACCGCATAGGGCTCGTTGTCGCCGACGACGAGATCGCCTTCAGCGCGCAAATGCTTCAGCAGCAGCTGCGGCAGCACCGTGTCGCGGTTATACAGCGCGGCGATGTGCCAGGGCCGGGCGACGCCGGCATAAACCGGCGTGAAGCTGTGCAGCGACACCAGCACCGTCGGCCGCGTGTCGTGCAGGCGGCGGTCGATCGCTGTATCGATGCGGCGGTGATAGGGCTCGAAGATCTCGCGCCGCCGCGCCGCGCGCTCGCCCTCGGAGATGCCCTCGTTGCGCGGGATCGCAGTCGCCTCGGATATCACGGGGACCGAGCTTGCTACGTCGGGCGAGCGGTTGCAGTCGATTACGAGCCGCGAATAGCGCTGCGCGATCAGATGCGCATCGAGCATTTTTGCCAGCCGCTCGGCGACGCCGGCAATACCGATGTCCCAGGCGATGTGTCGCGTCAGCTCGCTTTCCGCGACGCCGAGGTCGCCGAGCGCGCGCGGCAGAATCCGTCCGTAATGATCCGAGGTGAGCAGGAAAGGCGATGCCCCATCCGCATTGACCTCATGCACCGGCGGAATGTCCCCCGCGCCGAGCAGTTGATCGGTCGCGTCGGCCGTGTTCAAGTCCATCCTGATTGCCTATGGAAAAAGCAGCTACCGTCTGAATTGGGCAGCAATCGCTTGCAGGTCGGTCCACCCAAAATCATCATGATCGCCAGACGATGCCGTTGCCGGCGATTCATCACAAGACCAAATCTCGCTTGCCCCCGGGACTTCGCTGGGACGAGGAAACGTGCGGCTGTCGTTTCGCTCGATTGACGGCTATAGACACCCCATGACCTCCGATCGTCTTTTCGTCTACGGCACCCTGATGCGCGGCTTCGACCATCCGATGGCGCGGCTGCTTGCAGGACATGCGGACTTTTTGGGTGACGCGACGTGTCGCGGCCGGCTCGTTCTCGTGAAGCATTATCCCGGATTGCTGCTGTCGAACGCGGCCTCCGATGTCGTCCATGGTGAGCTTTTTCAATTGCGCGTGCCCGACGAGCTCCTGCGCGAGCTCGACATGTACGAGGCCTGCGGCGAGGGCTTTCCGGAGCCGACCGAATATCTGCGCAAGCTGATCGACGTGACGCTGCCTGATGGCACCACGGAGAAGGCCTGGACTTACGTCTACAATTGGCCCGTCACCGATCTGCCGCGCATCGAGTCCGGGCGCTTTCTCGAGCACTAGGCGCGGATGCGGACTTCACCTCTCCCGCGCAAGCGGAGCGAGGGATCGCACCTTCATCGTGGCCGGCGTTCGATCACTAAGCCGACAGCACTTCCTTCACCAGGCGCACGTCGATCTCGTGCTCGACGTAGCTCCACTCCTCGGTCTGCCTCAGCATCGCCACCAGCTCCTCGAACAGCGAGGCATCGGGGGGCGCGAACTCGAACCATGTCAGGAAGTCGAAGGGACCGCCGAGATCGCGGCTGTGATAGAGCTGCCGCGCGATGGCGGGCAGGAAACGAAGAGTGCTGGCGATGTGGTGCGACTTGTCCTCGAAGATCTTGCGGCGCTCTTCCTGCGTCAGCTCCCACCACGCCTCCGATTTGCGGATCGGAATCAGCGCCGCGGAAGTGGCCTCTAACCGGCCGAGCTCGGCCTGCACCGCGGTGAGCTGCTGCTTCTCGGCGCGCTCAGTGTAGCGCGGCGTGCTCGCAACGCCGACCAGCCGCCACGCATTGCGAGAGGGCACCAGGGGCAATGAAATCGCCTCGCTGTCGGTCACCGACAGCGCCGGCACGAAGGGCAGGGGCTCGCCCACCACGGGTGAAATCGAGGTCACACGCCAGCCCCCGCTGTGGCCGCCGCGAAACATCCTGAACATGGCCCATGGAAGCGCGGAACCGGTCCGGGTTCAAGTCTTTCCGCGGTCATTCCGGGCTCGATGCTTCGCATCGCCCCGGAATGACGCCTGTGCATAGGTCGAATAACCCGGATAAGCCGGACAAACCTGACTTTTGGGCAGGCCGCGCCTATATCCGTAACCCTTCGCCCGACTCACGTTGATTCGCGCCAGACCCAGAGCCCATGCGCTTCACGCCCCAGTTCCTCGACGAGCTTCGTGCCCGGCTTTCGGTATCCGAAGTCGTGGGCAAGCGCGTGAAGCTGAAGAAGGCGGGGCGGGAATGGAAGGGGCTGTCGCCGTTCCAGCAGGAGAAGACGCCGTCCTTCTACGTCAACGACCAGAAGGGATTTTACCACGACTTCTCCTCCGGCAAGCACGGCGACATCATCACCTTCGTGATGGAGACCGACGGCCTGCCGTTCGCGGAGGCTGTGGAGCGGCTCGCCAACATGGCGGGCCTGCCGCTGCCGGCGGTGACGCCGGATGCGGCGCGGCACGAGCAGCGGCGCCGCACGCTGCATGACGTCATGGAGCTCGCCGCAAAATTCTTCGCCGAGACGCTGGCCTCGCGCGTCGGCGCCAAGGCGCGCGGCTATCTCGCCGATCGCGCGATCTCGCCGGCGACGCAAGTGCAGTTCCGCCTCGGCTATGCGCCGCCGCCGCCCGAGCGCTTCGCGCTGAAGGAGCATCTCGGCAAGCTCGGCGTCTCCGTCGAGGACATGATCGAGACCGGCCTGCTCGTTGCCGGCAACGACATTCCCGTGCCCTACGATCGCTTCCGCGACCGCGTGATGTTTCCGATCACGGATCTGCGCGGCCGCGTCATCGCCTTCGGCGGACGTGCGCTGGAAAAGGACGTTCCGGCAAAATACCTGAACTCGCCGGAGACGCCGCTCTTCCACAAGGGCGACAATCTCTACAATCACCAGACCGCGCGCAAAGCTACCCACGATGGCAGCGCGCTGATCGTGGTCGAAGGCTATGTCGACGTCATCGCCATGGTGACGGCAGGCTTTGCCGGTGCTGTGGCGCCGCTCGGCACTGCGCTGACCGAAAACCAGCTCGCGCTGCTCTGGAAGATGGCGGACGAACCGATCCTCTGCTTCGACGGCGACAGGGCCGGGCAGAAGGCGGCTTATCGTGCCGCCGACCTTGCCTTGCCATTTCTTGCGCCGGGCAAGAGCCTGCGCTTTGCGCTGCTGCCGGAAGGGCAGGACCCCGACGATCTCGCCCGCTCGGGCGGCCGCGGCGCGATCGAGGATGTCATCGCGGCGGCGAAGCCGCTCGCCGAGATGATCTGGTCGCGCGAGCTCGAAGGCGGCAACTTTGCCACGCCCGAACGCCGTGCTGCGCTCGAAGCGCGCGTCAAGGAGCTGTCCAACGGCATCCGCGACGAGGTGGTGCGGCGCTATTATCGCGACGATTTTGCCGAGCGGCTTCGGCGTACCTTCGCGCCTGAAGGCGGCCGCGGCGGCTTTGCCGGCCGGGGCAATTTCCAAGGCAATTCTGGCCGCTCCTTCCAGCCGCGCAACGGGGGACAGGCGAATCGATTCGGGGGGCAGGGATTCGGCAGCCAGGGGCGGCGTGGGGCCCCCGGTCCCGCCTTTATTCCCTCCGGCCCCTACCAGGCGGCGAGCCCCCAGCTGGCGGCCAGCCCGATCATGAAGGGCCAGCGCAGCGCCATATCCCGGCGCGAAGCCCTGATCCTGCAAATCCTGATCAACCACCCCTGGCTGCTGCACGACCACCTGGAGGAGGTCGCCGCCCTGGAGCTGGCCCATCCCGAGGCCCATAAGCTCCGGGCCGGCATCATCGCCGCCTTCGCCAACGACCACCACCACTCGCCGGACCCCGGCGAGCTGGCAGAGAAGATGCGAGCCGACATCGAGAAGGGCGGATTTTCACAGCTCCTTCAAAGGGTTGAGAATGGCATCACCACCGCGGCGGTGTGGGGTGCCCGCGAGGGCGCCGCCCGGGACGACGTTCTCTCCACTTGGCACCAGCTCGTTGCCTTGCATCGGCAATACCATTCACTACTTAGAGAACTGAAGGACGCCGAGCTGGCCTTGGGGGAGGACCCCAGCGAGGCCAATTTGGCGTGGCTGCGTGACGTCAAGGCTCGGATAGGAGAAGTCGACGGTACCGAGGCCCTGATCGAGGGTTTTGGCGAGCTGTCGGGCCGGTTCCAGAAGAGCGTGTGATGAAAGAATCATGCGGACGGCCGGGACCGGAACCGCTAAAAGACTCGCCAAATCCAAGGTTTGGCGGCAAAAACAGGGTTAATCGAGGCTTAACGGTCTTATAGCACTTTGGCCACCAGGCGGCCGCAGGCAGAACAGACGCGTCAGGAATGAATCCGCGCAATCGCTGTTGGCACTACACCTGCATCCGCTGCGACAAAGAGGCTCACGAAGCGTTAGGCAAATCCGGCGAGAGAGAAGGTCGGGGTGGCGAGAGATATCCGCGCCGCCCTTTCCGTGTCGCGATCTGACGAAGCGAGAGCGTCGAACAACAGGTTCAAGTGAATTCAGGCGGGCGGGCCGTTCGGCCTTCTGCATGAAGCGCGTTTAGGAGCAATGGATGGCCACCAAGGCAAAGACGCTGCAGGCGAAGGACAAAGAGAAAGACGACAAGGCAGCGGACACGCCGGAGAAGGACTCCCAGGACGCGCCGTCGCCGTTGCTCGATCTGTCCGACGCGGCCGTGAAGAAGATGATCAAGCAGGCCAAGAAGCGCGGCTTCGTGACCTTCGATCAGCTCAACGAAGTTTTGCCGTCCGACCAGACCTCCCCCGAGCAGATAGAGGACATCATGTCCATGCTCTCGGACATGGGCATCAACGTCACCGAAGCCGACGATAGCGACGGCGAGGAGGACAAGGACGAGGGCGGCGAGGACGAGACCGACAACGAGCTCGTCGAAGTCACCCAGAAGGCCGTCACCGAGGTCAAGAAGAGCGAGCCGGGCGAGCGCACCGACGACCCCGTGCGCATGTATCTGCGCGAGATGGGCACGGTCGAGCTCCTGTCCCGCGAAGGCGAAATCGCGATTGCGAAGCGCATCGAGGCCGGCCGCGAGGCCATGATCGCAGGCCTCTGCGAAAGCCCGCTGACCTTCCAGGCCATCATCATCTGGCGTGACGAGCTCAACGAAGGCAAGATCTTCCTTCGCGACATTATCGATCTCGAAGCGACCTATGCCGGGCCCGACGCCAAGGGCGGCATGAACACCGCGATGATCGGCGGTCCGACCGGCGAGAACGGCGAAGCGTCCGCCGAAGGCGGCGAAGCCGCTGTCGTGAACGGAGCTGCGCCGGCGCATGTCGCGCCGCCCGCCGCGCCGCCGTCGCCGACCCCGTTCCGCGCCGCGCCTGCGCCCGGCAATGCCGGCGAAGGCGAGAAGGATCCGGGCGAAGCCGCCGCCGAAGCCGACATGGACGAGGACGACGAGTTCGAGAACCAGATGTCGCTCGCGGCCATCGAGGCCGAGCTCAAGCCGAAGGTCGTCGAGATCTTCGACAAGATCGCCGACAGCTACAAGAAGCTGCGCAAGCTTCAGGAGCAGGACATCCAGAACCAGCTCGAGAGCACCTCGCACGGGCCCTCGCTGTCGCCGCACCAGGAGCGCAAATACCGCAAGCTGAAGGACGAGATCATCGTCGAGGTGAAGTCGCTGCGCCTGAACCAGGCGCGTATCGACTCACTGGTCGAGCAGCTCTACGACATCAACAAGCGCCTCGTGTCGCACGAGGGCCGCCTGATGCGCCTTGCCGACAGCCATGGCGTCGCGCGTGAGGACTTCCTGCGCAACTACACCGGCTCGGAGCTCGATCCGCGCTGGCTCAACCGCGTCTCGAAGCTCTCGGCCAAGGGCTGGAAGAACTTCGTCCATATCGAGAAGGACCGCATCAAGGACCTCCGTCACGAGGTGCATCAGCTCGCCGCGCTCACCGGCCTCGAGATCGTCGAGTTCCGCAAGATCGTGCACTCCGTGCAGAAGGGCGAGCGCGAGGCACGCCAAGCCAAGAAGGAGATGGTGGAAGCCAACCTCCGTCTCGTGATCTCGATCGCCAAGAAGTACACCAACCGCGGCCTGCAGTTCCTCGACCTGATCCAGGAAGGCAACATCGGCCTGATGAAGGCGGTCGACAAGTTCGAGTACCGCCGCGGCTACAAGTTCTCGACCTACGCCACGTGGTGGATCCGGCAGGCGATCACCCGCTCGATCGCCGACCAGGCGCGCACCATCCGCATCCCCGTGCACATGATCGAGACGATCAACAAGATCGTGCGCACCTCGCGCCAGATGCTCAACGAGATCGGCCGCGAGCCGACCCCGGAAGAGCTCGCCGAGAAGCTCGGCATGCCCCTGGAGAAGGTCCGCAAGGTCCTCAAGATCGCCAAGGAGCCGCTGTCGCTCGAGACCCCGGTCGGTGACGAAGAGGATTCACATCTCGGCGATTTCATCGAGGACAAGAACGCGATCCTGCCGATCGACGCCGCGATCCAGTCGAACCTGCGCGAGACCACGACGCGCGTCCTGGCGTCCCTGACGCCGCGCGAAGAGCGCGTGCTGCGCATGCGCTTCGGCATCGGCATGAACACCGACCACACGCTGGAAGAAGTCGGCCAGCAGTTCTCGGTGACCCGCGAACGTATTCGCCAGATCGAAGCGAAGGCGCTGCGCAAGCTGAAGCATCCGTCGCGGAGCCGGAAGCTGCGGTCGTTCCTGGACAACTAATTCGGATCGTCGTGCCCGGGCCAGTCCCGGGCATTCATCCAAACGAAAACGGCGGGCCGAAAGCCCGCCGTTTTCTATTTGTGCCGACGCTTCGCGAGTCGGGCGGAGCCTACTTCTTCTTCGCGCCGACCCGGTCGAGGGTCTTGATTGCCAGCGGCGGGCGGCCGGACTTTTCCGCGATCTCGCGGTCCTGCTCCATGATGAAACCGCGCGCGGGCTCGTCGCCGTCCAGGCCTCCGAGCAGCTCCGCAGGCACGCGCCGGTTGGAGCGTTGGGAGCCGTCTTCGTAGAAGACGTTGAAAAAGGCGAACTCGCCCTTGGGATTGGTTCCAGGTTTTTTGGCCATGGCGGGCTTGTCGTCGATCAGGGCGCTATAGTCAAATGACTTTGGCGGGTTTTCCGGTGGTCACACGGACCTGTCGCGGCGGTATCGGCTGCGCAATCGATCGATGAAGTCCGTTTGCTGGATGTTCGGATGCGTCCGGCGCTTCGTAAAATCCGATGCGACCCTTCGCTCAACAAACGGCGGGCCGCAAAGCCCGCCGTTTATTTTTGGTCTTCAGCGTCGCCCGGGGCTGGCGGGGCGACAACCTAGAATAGAATACTATAACTTGCGCCATAGCGTGGCAAGGCAAATCGTTGACGCCGTGATGTCGCATCGAGCGCGTCAGATATGCGCTGGTCGCGATGTCTGGTTTTGATGCGCATCAAAGCAATTGTTTGGATGGCCAAATCACTTTGTTCATATTTCCTGCTCTCGCAACGCAACGAGAGGTGCGTGCTTTGTAAAAATGCGCGTTCGCCTGCACGTCTTCCGTCCGCGTGCACAGGTTGTGTTCCATTGTGCGAACGAGTTCCATGTCCGTGGTTGCACATCTCACTGCGTACACGTGACGAGTTCCGCTACGACGAGCCACTTCTCCACAACAATGCGATTCAAGAGATGCTCAGAGCGCAGGTGGGAAGATGAGTGAGGCCGTCACGGTGCCACCAGCTCTACGCGCCGGTTGAGCGCGCGGCCGGCGTCCGTTGCGTTGGAACCGACGGGAGCCAGCAATCCGACACCGGCGGTGCGCAGCCGCGTCTGCGCGATCCGAAAGCTTTTCACGAGCTCGGCTGCGACCGCTTCGGCGCGGCGCTTCGAGAGATCGAGATTGTATTCGTAAGCGCCCTGACTGTCGGTGTGGCCGACGATGAAGACGTTGAGCTGCGGCTGGCTCGTCAGCAGCTTTGCGATCTGCTCCAGCGTCGGGCGGCTCTCCGGCTTCAGCACCGCCTTGTCGGTATCGAAATAGATGCCGTAGAGCGCGATGTGACCGGTCTCGCCAAGACCCTTCGCCATCGCGGCGGCATCGACCATCTTGTTCGCGATCGCGCCGAGCTCGGCGACCGTGACCTGCGCATAAATGTCCTGGTTGTTCTGGCTGACGATGACGCTGGCATAGGTCTCGCGCCCGCCTTCGGTCTTGCGGCCGGAAAAATAGCGGTAGTTGAAACCGTCGACCCACATCTGCGGCACCGGCAGCGTGTCGATGCTTTCCGTGAAGGGAATCGCGCCGCAGGCGTCGGTGTCGCAGGCGAGCAAGGTCTCGAAGCCGGCTTTCGCAAGCTGCGTCTCGAAATTGCGCGACACTTCCAGGATCGAGGGGCCGGGATTGGTGCGATAGGCGATGCGGAAGATGCGGCCTTCGAGTCGCCGCGCATCGGACGGCTGGCCGTCCCTAAAGGCGGCCGCCTGCATCCGTGCCGCGTCGAAATCCTTCATCACGTAGCCGGTGATGATGCTGCCGGCGAAGCGGCCGATGCCGGGATAGTCGCGGCTGCCTGCGACATCGCGGGTCTGCGCGGCGGCGGCCGTGGCGGTGAAGGAGAGCAGGGCGAGGACAGCGAGCATCCGGTGCGGAATGGGCATGGTCATCTCGATCGGTTGGGGACGGGGCGAGCGCAATTCATTTGTCGCGCCCAAGATACGATCGGTTCTGACGATCGGTTCTGGCGAGGATCTGCCGCTTTGACGCGAATCCGGTTCCCGGGCATGATCGCGCGCTTCCGCGTTCATTCTTCAAAGGATTTTCCCGCATGTCGAGACTCGCCCTGGCCACCGCCTTCATCCTCTGTCTGGCCGGCGGATCGGCGCAGGCCGCGCGCTGCGGCGGCGACTTCAACAGCTTCGTCGCCAGCATGACCTCGGAGGCGCAAGGAGCCGGCGTCTCGGCGAGCGTGACCAGCGCGGCCTTCAGCGGGATCGCCCAGGACGGCGCCGTGCTCGCCTTCGACCGGCGCCAGCGCTACACCTTCAACAAGAGCTTCGAGCAGTATGTCTCGACTCGCGTCGGCCCCGGCCGCATCAATGGCGGCAAGGCACTGTTGCGGCGTCACGCGGCGCTGCTCTCGCGCATCGAGCAGCAGTTCGGCGTGCCCCGCTACATCCTGGTCGCGATCTGGGGGCTCGAAAGCGATTTCGGCAAGGGTGACATCGGCAAGCTGCCGGTGATCCGCACGCTCGCCACGCTCGCGCATGATTGCCGCCGCACCGAGCTGTTCCAGGGCGAGCTGCTCGCCGCGCTCAAGATCGTGCAGCGCGGCGACCTGCCGCTGCGCGACCTGATCGGCGCCTATGCCGGCGAGATCGGCCAGACCCAGTTTCTGCCGTCGTCCTACATCAAATACGGCGTCGATTTCGACGGCGATGGCCACGTCGATCTGCGCCACAGCGTGCCCGACGTACTCGCCTCGACCGCGAACCTGCTTCACACCAGCGGCTTCAAGATGGGCCAGCCCTACGGCGAAGGCACCGCCAATTTCGAGGCGATGCGGGAGTGGAACAGGGCGGTGATCTACCGCAAGACGATCGGCTATTTTGCGGACCGGCTGGCGGGGCAGTGAAGTGGGCCGGCACATCGTTTGTAGGGTGGGCAAAGGCGCGAAGCGCCGTGCCCACCATCCTTCGTGTCGTCGGAAGTGGTGGGCACGCTTCGCTTTGCCCACCCTACGATCTCACGTCCCCTTCGCCATCTTCTCCAGCTTGCGCTGCAACGGCGCCCAATAGGTGCCCGGGCGGAAGCGCTGCAACAAGTCCATGAAGCGGGCGTCGTTGCCGATCAGGATGCGGGGCTGGTTGTTCTCGATGCCCTTGATGATGCGCAGCGCGGCGTCTTTCGGCGTGGTCTTTGCCGCGTTCTCGAACCGCTCGATCGATTGCGCGCGGCGCGCATTGTCGGTGACGCCGACCCCGGTGCGCGAATTGCGCGCGATGGCGGTGGCGACGCCGCCGGGATGCACCACCGACAGTTTTACGGGGCTGCCCGCGACCGCAAGCTCGTGCCGCACGCTCTCGGAAAAGCCGCGCACCGCGAACTTGGCGGCGGCATAGGCCGACTGTCCGGGCGGCGCGATGATGCCGAAGATCGAGGAGACGTTGACGATGTGCGCCTCTGCCAGCGTCTTCAGATGCGGCAGGAAGGCGCGCGTGCCGTGCACCACGCCCCAGAAATTGATGTCGAACAGCCACTCCATCTGCGCTTGGTCGATCTCCTCGAACGATCCCATCAACGCCACGCCGGCATTGTTGATGACGATGCCGAGCGCGGGATGCGCCGCGATCGCATCACGCGCGAACTCCGCGATGTCGCCGGGCTCGCTGACGTCGACGCGATGCACGCTGACCTTGCGTGCGGCACCGATCTCGGCGGCGAGCGTCTTCAATCCGGCCTCGTCGCGATCGGCGAGCGCGAGATCGCAGCCGCGATTTCCGAGCTCGATTGCCAGCGCGCGCCCGATGCCGCTCGCCGCTCCCGTGATTGCGGCGGCACCGCGAATGGCAGTCATGATGTCCCCCCGTCAAGCCGGTCGTGTGGAACTATGATCTACATTTTTCATGATGGAACTGAACCACCGGCGAACTGGCTCCTTAACATAGGTTACGCAAGCAAGCACTGGAGCGGCCCCATGGGACAGGCAGAACCATTTCGCGCGACGGCGCTGATCGTCGAAGACGACGTCATGCAACGGGAGATGCTCAGTCTTCTGCTGGAGGAGAGCGGCTACCAGGTCATCCAGTGCGATAGCGCCGAGGCTGCCCAACGGGTGCTCGACAGAAGCGCCGGCGCGCTCTGTCTGATGCTGACGGACGTTCAGCTTGCGGGGCGCATGACCGGGGTCGAGCTCGCGCACGTCGCCAAGGACCGCAATCCAAAGCTCGACATCGTCGTCACCTCCGGCCGCCCCTTGGCGCAGCCCTTGCCCGATGGCGCGAAATTCTGGGCCAAGCCGTGGGCTCCGCTCGACGTGCTCCGCGAGGCCGAGCTCGCGCAGCTGTCCTGATGGTTGATCCGGGGGCTCGCTTTCTTGCCGTGAGGCGCGGTGATAGGGTCTGCCCATGACCTTTTCCTTCCTGCTCACCTCGCTCATCGTCGTCGCCTCGCCCGGCACCGGCGTGCTCTACACCTTGGCTGCGGCGCTGACGCGCGGCTCACGCGCGAGCGTGGCTGCCGCCTTCGGCTGCACGCTCGGGATTGTGCCGCACATGATAGCTGCGATGCTCGGGCTTGCCGCGGTGCTGCACACCAGCGCGCTCGCCTTTGCCGCGCTGAAATGGGGCGGCGTCGCCTATCTGCTCTACATGTCCTGGCAGGCGCTGCGCGAGACCGGAGCGCTGGCGGTCGATGGCGAGATCAAGGAGCGGTCGAGCCGCCGCGTCATCGTCACCGGCTTCCTGATCAACATCCTCAATCCGAAACTGTCGATCTTCTTCCTGGCCTTCCTGCCGCAGTTCATTGCGGTGGATGAAGCCCACGTGCTGGCGCGGATGCTGGAATTGAGCGGCGCCTTCATGGCGATGACCTTTGCGGTGTTCGTCCTCTACGGTCTCTGTGCGGCGTCGGTGCGCGAGCGCGTCATCTCCCGCCCGCGTGTCATGGCCTGGCTGCGCCGCAGCTTTGCCGCCGGCTTTGCCGCGCTTGGTGCCAAGCTGGCGTTTGCGGAGCGCTAGGCTTCTCCTTCACCTCTCCCCGCTTGCGGGGAGAGGCCGCAGCTGAGCGTGGAGCAATAAAAAAGCGGGCCCTGCGCCCGCCATCCCTAGACTCTCTCGACCCTTACCCGACGCCCGGGCGGAGCGAGGCTCCACCCGGGCAAAGAACATGCTGGCTACTTCTTCTTCGCGGCCTTCTTGGCCTTTTTCTTCGTCGCCTTCTTCGCCTTCTTCGCTTTCTTAGCCATAGTATCCTCTCAAGGGTTCATGGTTAAACGCGACACGAGGGATGCTCGGCGGAGGGCCAGCCTCGCAACATCCTCGACCGCAAACTCAGCAGATTCGCGGGCGGCTGCCCCGTGCTGTCACATCTGTGTCATTACGTTATCCACAGCTCAGATGCATTTTTGGGTGATTTTTGCCCACGAATCCGCATCGCGATGCGCATCGGCGTGGCCGCGCAGGGAGACCGCGACATGCCTAATGATCCGATAGTCGCGGCGCACTGTTCATGAATCCAAAACCAAGGGCGAGCTTTCGCAGATCGCAGTGAGGTTCCGTTAAGTGCAATCCGCGCATTCTTCTCCGCAAGAACGCGGGGAAGGGTCATGGACGAACGGCTGCCAGAGATGGGGGGTGCGACGCTGCGCGTGCCGCACGCGCCATGCTGAACGTACCGACACTCTGGACGGTCTTCGTCGTCAACTTCCTGGCGCTTGGCCTGATCTGGGCCTACGTGACGCGCTCCTATCCGAAATTTGCGGCCGCGCGGTTCTGGATGGCATCGTCGTTCGTCGGCGCCGCCGGCGCGATGACGGCCCTGGTCCGCCTGTTCGTCGCCTCTCCCCTGCCGCTTCTTGTCGGCGCTGCCGGCGTCATCGCGGCGAGCTGCCTCGCCGCGATGGGCATTCAGCGTTTCTATGACCGGCCGGTCTCGTGGCGCGTCATGACCGCAACGGGGGTGCTAAGCCTCGCCGGCGTCGTGTTCTTCATGGTCGGCTTCGAGCACATGCAGCTGCGCATGCTGAGCTACACGCTCGGCCAGGCCTTGCCGCTGGTGCTGGCGCTGCGTCTGCTCCTGGCGCCGCCGGAAGGCCGCGTCAGCCCGGGCGCGCGGCTGTCCGGCATCGTCATCCTCACCATCATCGGGATCCTTGCGGTTCGCACACTGGGCAATCTGCTCGGCCACGATTTCTCGGCGCGCGCCGGCGGTCAGGCTCATGGCGTCATGGTGCTGGGCCTCCTGTTCCTGTCGATGACGCTCAATTTCGGCTTCCTGCTGATGGCGATGGATCGCCTGCGCAACGAGGTCGCCGACCTCGCGCTGCTCGACGATCTCACTGGCGTCGCCAACCGGCGGCATTTGTTGCAGCGCCTGTCCGAGGAATGCGCCCGGTCTGAGCGCAGCGGCGAGCCGTTCTCGCTGATGGTGATCGATCTCGACGGCTTCAAGGCCATCAACGACACCCATGGTCATGCCGCGGGCGATGCCTGTCTGCGGCACTTCACCCTGATGGCGCAAACGCGGCTGCGGCCGGGCGACATGCTGGCCCGCACCGGCGGCGACGAGTTCTGCGTCGTGCTGCCGTCCTCGTCCTTGCGCGAGGCTGCCGCGATCGCCCGCCGCGTGCTCGAGGTCTGCCGTCAGGACGCCGCGGCCTGTACAACCAGGGACATCCCGATCGCGATCTCGATCGGCGTTGCCGAATGGGACCGCGGCATCGGCCAGTTTCCGGACCGCCTCATCGCCCATGCCGACCACGCCCTCTATGCCGCCAAGAAAAACGGCAAGAACGACTTTGCCGTCTACGATCCGGCTCCGCCGCTCTCGCCTGAGCGGCCCGGGCTCGGCGAGGCCACGCGCAAATTCGCATGAAGCCTGCTAGGATTTGGGCCCGCCTTGGACCCGTATGATGATCCTCCGCCTGCTCGCCGCTTCTCTCGCCGCCCTTGTTCTGCTCACCCCAGCCGCTGCAACGGACGCCGAGCTCGCAAAGATCGCGCGCGTCTCCGGCACGCCTGACATTCCCGGCCTGAAAATGGTCTGGCTCGCGCCATGGGGCGATGTCCGCGACGCCCATCCCTGGCGCAACATCATCGTGCACCAGACCGAGGGGCCGACAGGCTCGGCGCGCGGCGGCGCGGCGGAGCAGTCGAAGAACCCGACCCGCCGCGGCGTCACCGTGTGGGTCGAGACCGACGGCACGGTCTATTGGGCGGTCGCCGAGAACCTGGTGCCGACCCATGGCGACGGCGCCAACCGCAACGACAACAAGTATATCGACAACAGATCGACCTATCGCCAGGTGGTGCGCGACAACTCGATCGGCGTCGAGTTCGCCGGCAACTATCCGGATGTCACCACGGGCCCGACCGAGGCGCAGGTCGCGGCATGGAAGATCCTCGTGAAGGTGCTGCGCGCGCGCTACGGCATCCCGCTCGACCACGTCTATGCGCACAACTGGATCGACTACAAGGACGCCCGCTATTGCGAAGGCTGCTGGCTCGCGACGCTGGCGCGGATTTGGGGGGAGTGACGGGCAGGCGCGTCCGGCAAACCGAAGGCCGAAACCTCCGGTGCCGGACGGCCATCGAGAGTGTAAGTCCACCGGGTCTTCCCAGGCTCAGGGGAATGCCTTGGGAAGATCGGCGGAAGGCTTCGTGACGATCTGGTGCGCGTCGCGCCAGATCACTTCGCGCTGGCGCGAGGTTGTAATCGTGCGCACCGGCAGGCCACCCTCCTCGAGCAGCCAAGCGCAGTAGCGCGCGCGGCTGACAGCCTCGCGGGCTTGAGGATCGAACCAGCAAATGCCCCAGATCGAATCGCGCCGCTTGAAGTGACGCGCGATGCGTCCAGGAAGCGGCAGATGCTGCGCGAACCAATTGAACTGGTCCGAGAGCTCATGCCGGATCCAGTCCGGACAGTTGTTTCGCTGGACATACCAGGACGCACGAAAGAAGCCGCTCTCCACGCGACTGTGCGGGTGGATGAGCGGTGTAACGAACCGCAAATACATGACGACACGGCGCGACGCCTTGTTGCGTCGCGCCCCTCGCAGCCAGATGCAATGAATGGAGAACAGCCGCGAAGCGGCGTTCAGCTTATGACCGATTGCCGATCAAAGAGGTCGGCGGTCAGAATGTATCGATCTACTTTTCATGCCGCCTCCCTTGGTTGCGCTGAACAACAAAGGCGCGATATCGCGCCGGGCGGCAGCACATACATCAGCAAGCGTCCTGCGGCAAGCGTGATCGACAAGGACGATTGAGCGGGAAGCATTCATGACGCGCTCCGGAATGACGAGCTAAACCGGCTGCGCCATCCAGCCGAACAGCCGCCGCATCAATCCCGGCCGCCGTGGCAATTCCGGCGGGCCGTCCGACGCCAGCACGCGTTTGAAGAAGTAATCCAGGAACACCATGTCGTTCGGCTCGGTGACGGTGAATTGCTCGTCGCCGAAGAACACGCTGTAATTATAGAAGAACGGGCCCATGAGCGGGATCGTCGCGGTCGAGGCATAGTCCTTGGAGATGACGAACTCCGCGGGGTCGAGCCCGTGCTCGCGCATCGCCTGCTCGACCAGCGGCAGCTTGCGCATGAACTGGGCGGAGAAGCCGCCGACGGTAGATTGCAGGATGATCGACACGGTTGGTGTCCGTTCAGTTGAGGCCGCCGGCCCGATCATTCTGGGTCGGTTGACCGGCCGCGCGGGTTCAAGGCAAGCTCGGTTCTACGTCGGCCGCGGGAAGGAGACCGTGATGGCGGTCGGTCTCACTTGGCAGGGCTCTCCGCCACAACCCCCGCTGTCATCGCCCGGTTCAACCGGGCGATCCAGTATTCCAGAGGCCTGCGTTCGAGATCTCGCTGCCGGTACCGGTTCAAGCCGGGGCATGACAGCGAGTGCGGCGCGCGTCGCATCGCGCAGAGAAGGCACGGCGGATCACTCAAACAGAGCATCGCCACAAACAAAAAAGCCGGCGTTGCCGCCGGCTTTCTGTCTCTTGTCGATCCGCCAATATCTACCGCGAAAGCCCGCTTAATGCGCGGCCTCCAGTGCGGCCTGTTCCGCCCGTGCGATCGTGCCCTTGACCGCGGCCTGCACCTTTTCGAAGGCGCGGACTTCGATCTGGCGGACGCGCTCGCGCGACACGCCGAACTCGGCGGCGAGGTCTTCCAGCGTCATCGGCTCATCGGCGAGGCGGCGCGCCTCGAAGATGCGGCGTTCGCGCGGGTTGAGCACGCCCATGGCGCCGTTCAGCGCGTCACGGCGATGATCATACTCCTCGTGCTCGGCCAGCATGGCTTCCTGGTTGGGCGTGTTGTCGACCAGCCAGTCCTGCCATTCGCCGGCTTCGCCGTCATCGCGGATCGGTGCGTTGAGCGACGCGTCGCCACCGAGGCGGCGGTTCATGTCGATCACGTCCTGATCGGTGACGCCGAGGCGCTTGGCAATGATCTTCACCTGGTCGGGGCGGAGATCGCCCTCGTCCAGCGCGTTGATCTTGCTCTTCGCCTTGCGCAGGTTGAAGAACAGCTTCTTCTGGTTCGCGGTGGTGCCCATCTTCACGAGCGACCAGGAACGCAGGATGTACTCTTGAATCGACGCCTTGATCCACCACATCGCGTAGGTGGCGAGACGGAACCCCTTTTCGGGTTCGAAACGCTTCACCGCCTGCATGAGGCCGACATTGCCTTCCGAGACGACCTCGGAGATCGGCAGGCCGTAGCCGCGATAGCCCATGGCGATCTTGGCCACGAGGCGGAGATGGCTGGTGACGAGTTGGTGCGCCGCGTCGCGATCGTCATGCTCACGCCAACGCTTGGCGAGCATGTATTCCTGCTGGGGTTCCAGCATCGGGAACTTGCGGATCTCGGCGAGGTAGCGAGAAAGGCCGGATTCTCCATTGAGGACCGGCAAAGCAGCGGTACGGGCCATGATGAAGCCCTCCAAGGTTCAGGCCCCCGATAGCGGCGGGCCAGGCAGACGACCGCTGTGTTAAAGCCGGCCGTAGCTGCGATGTTCCGTTGGTCATTTCCAACGCAAGCGCAATATACCCCAAGGGGGGTCAAAAAGGGAAGGATTGCTGACGTCACGTCCCCGTGTGGCAGCTATAACTTTTTGTAATGTAACGCTTTTCCAAGGCGGCCTGCGTCATAGCGCCGCTTTCAGGGCACCCTGAAGGAGAAGCAAATCCTTCGGCAGCGGCGCTTCCCAGTGGAGTAATTCTCCGGTTCTCGGGTGCTCCAATACCAGCAAATAGGCATGCAGGGCCTGCCGCCCAAGCGTGGCGAGAGTCGCCTGCGACTCCGGGCCGAGGTGGCTCGCCTTGGTCTTGAAGTGCGGGCCATAGACGGCGTCCCCCATCAGGGGGTGGCCGATATGGGCGAGGTGGACGCGGATCTGATGGGTGCGTCCGGTCTCGAGCTCGCAGGCGAGCAGCGAGGCGATTGGCTTGCCGTCACGCCCCGCAAAACTCTCCAGAAGCTCCCAATGCGTCACTGCCTCGCGGCCGCCCTGGCGCACCGCCATCTTCTCGCGCGCATACGGGTGGCGGTCGATCGGCGCATCGACGGTGCCGCGGTGGCGTCCCGGCAGCCCCCAGGCGAAGGCCATGTAGCCGCGGCGCATCGCACCCGTCCGGCCGTGGTCGGCGAATTGCGCGGTGAGCGAGGCATGGGCGAGGTCGTTCTTGGCGACTACCATCAGCCCGGTCGTGTCCTTGTCGAGCCGGTGCACGATGCCGGGCCGGCGTACCCCGCCGATGCCGGAGAGCGAGCCGCCGCAATGGGCGATCAGCGCGTTGACCAGCGTGCCGGTCTCATGGCCGGCCGCGGGGTGGACGACGAGGCCCTTCGGCTTGTTGAGGACGACGATGTCGTCGTCCTCGAACACGATATCGAGGGCGATATCCTCGCCCTTGGGCTCGGGCGGGGCCGCCTCCGGCACGTCGATTGTGATCGTATCGCCGGATGTGACGTGATAAGCGGGGTCGCGGATCGCGGCGTCCTTGAGGCTCACCGCGCCCGCCAAAATCAGGGCTTTCAGCCTCGATCGCGACAGGTCGGTGAGGTGCGCCGCCAGCACGCGGTCGAGCCGGGCCGAGCCCTCGTCGCCGGCGACGACAACTTCCAACCTTTGCGCAGAGCCTGAGCTATCCATGACGACGTCTGATACCGCTGTTCCCGAACCGAGCCCCGAGCAGGCCGCGCTGTTCGCGCGGGTGCGGCGGATGATGCTGATCGCGGGGTTGACCACGGCGCTGGCAATCTGCGCCGTCCTGATCGCGGTGGGCTACCGCCTTTTCAAGTCGGAGGGAAGGGCGTCCGAAATGGCCGGCGACGTCACCGCCGCCCTGCCCAAGGGCGCCAAGATCGTCTCGACCGGGGTCGCCGGCGACCGCCTCGTGGTCACGCTGGACGTGGGCGGGGTCATCGAGATCCGCACTTTCGACGCCCACACCCTGAAGCCGGCCGGAAAGCTGAAATTTGCCAATGAGCCGTAAGGCCGGCCGCGGCTGTTGATCGTTCTCCGGTCCAGTTTGTCTTGCCGCGCAACTTCTGATTTAGGTCCTGGCTTGGGAAGTTGGGCTGGGACTGGGAATGGGACGTATCAAGTCGCGCGTCGTCGCAATTGCACTCGTTGTGGGGTCGTACGGATGCGCTGGATCTGCGGCGCTCGCAGAGCCGGCCAAGCAGCCCACAGCACCAGCCAGGCAGGCTGGACTTGCCGCGCCGGCCAAACAACCCGCGGCGCAGGCCAAGCCAACGGGCTCGCGGAACGCACGGCTCTATTTCCTGCGCGAGAAGGGCATTTTCGGCGCGATGGGCGGAATGGCGGCCTCGTCGGAAATCCTGATCGACGGCAAGTCCGTCGGAAAGGTCGACATGGGGACGTTCTTCTTCGTCGACCGGCCGCCGGGCGTCCACAAGATCGCCTCCCACATGAAGATGTCCATGACGGACTATGAGGTCGAGGTCCCCGTCGAGGCCGGCAAGACCTACTATTTTGGCGTCGGGACGCAGCGGACGGGCGCCATCGGCCAGGACCTGCTCAACCAGGCCGTCGCCGGCAGCAGCGGCCAGCAGATCCGCTCCTCTTCGCCGTTCAAATCCGCCTTTGCGGGCGCGGGCCTGTTCCGCCTGGAGCCGGCCGCCGGCGCTGCGGCGATCGAGAAACTGAAGCAGCCGTGAGCGTTCCCGGCAGTTTCGCGGGGCACGGCAACCCGCCCCGCAATTAAGCTTGAGCCGCAGTGACCGTGCATATCCGGGGTTTTCGCCCCCGATCGAGGCTTGCCGCCGACAAAATTCGCGGCTATGTCCTGTCCCTCACGCTCCCTTCGTCTAGCGGTTAGGACGCGGCCCTCTCAAGGCTGAAACAGGGGTTCGATTCCCCTAGGGAGCGCCAGCGGCTCTAGAAGCGCTGAGATTTCAAAAACATCGCACAAATCAATGGCTTTGCTGCTCTTGACTGGTAGCAAATCTTGGTAGCTTTTGATGCATGCGATGCCATATCTAATCAAGAACTCCGCTGGGGTTTGGTGCGTTCAGCGCAAGGTTCCCGAAAGGCTCCAAGCCGCCGTTGCGCGCATACTAAGCAGCAAGAAGCCCACCCAAGCCTATCTCAAGAAATCATTGGCAACGAAGGACCGTCGCGAGGCTACACGACGAGCCCCGCACGCGCTTGCCGACATAGACCGCACCCTTAGGGAAGCCGAGGCTCTCGTAAAGCAGCCAACTGCAAAGGCTGCACTTCGCGCGAACCTCACCGATACCGAAATCGAGCGAATGGCGGAGTACGTCTACGCGAAGGCTCTGGCATGGGACGAGCGCACACGATACGGCCGCGATGAACTTAAACGCATGGAAGCGGAGCACATTCGGCTGACCTACTTACGAAGCCGAAGCCCAAGCTCTCCAAGGCCCAAGAAGTCGCGGTAAAGAAGGTTGCGCGAGAACTGCTAGAGAAATTGCAAGATCAGCTGTTCGTTGACCAATGGCAGACGAAGCAGCAAACCCGCGCTTCTGTACAGAGCACCATCCGGTTCACTCTTAACGAGCTTCCCGAGGATCCTTACCCCGAACCTATTTGGAACGAAAAGGTGGATGCTGTGTGGGCATTCATCTTCGCACGGCGTCAAGGAAGCTCAAGGGGAGCAACTAGGACTTCATAGGAAGGCGGGGCAGTGTGCTCGAAATCCGCCGCATGCGGGGAGAGCTAAGTTGGAGGCCACCCGTGTTCTCGCGCTTTACATAAGTGCGCCTTAGGCGCTTAGGAGGCGAGGTGCTATTGAAGTTGCAGTCGTTAGTGGAGGTGGGGCGGTTTAGCGCGCTCAAGCACAAGGCTCCCCGCTTCACTCGTTTGTCGCTCATCTACGCGCGTAATGGGCATGGGAAAAGTACCGTCTGCGCGTTGTTGCGCGCTGCATCTGTGAGGGATGCCGCGGCGGTTTTGGCCCGAAAAAGGCTGGCATCAAGGAACGCACCTGGTGCCAAGTTCGAGTGGGCTGATGGCACTGCCGAGTTCGATGGACGGCAATGGAGTACTTGTCCCGGCGCCCTTCACGTATTTGATCAGGATTATGTTGAGCGGAACGTGCACGTCGCCGGCAGCGTGACGCGCGATAATAAGCGACAATTGCTACAGGTGATTGTTGGCCAACGCGGTGTCGAGCTGGCCCAAAACATCGCTCAGTTAGACGTTGATGTTAGGACGGCCAGCACTCGTCTTAGCGAACTAGAGCGTCTCATAAAGGCGTCCCAGCCGGTTGTGACAAGCGTGGAAGCATATTTTTCGTACGAAATCCCCGTAGATATTGAAGAGCAGATTGCTTCGCATAGCCGGGCCGTTATCCGAGACTTCCGGGCCCTCAATGAGTACACCCGAGCAAACCATCACGGAGGAGCGTCCCGCCCCGATCAAGATGCGTTACGCGCGCAATGCCGACGAGTAGTTTCAATTCTCGGGAGGTATTGAAGAATATTGCGGGTGGTAGCAGACCGTGGTAGCAATCAGCGCGCAGCTGGTCTGATTTGTCCTTGTTTTTCAGTGGTTTGTTCCGATGCCCTTCGTCTCCCCTAGGGAGCGCCATTGCCTTGAAGCTACCTTCCCTTGATCTCGATTTGATTGTTCCCCCCGCTGGGTGAGCGCTTGTGGCATTGGCGATCAACGTTCGAGCCGATAACAATTCAGCAAGTGAGATCGAGCGGCTGTGGGATCAGGTCGTAGCGTTCGAAGTCGAGCCTTCGATGCGCACCCTTGGCTACCGGCCACATTTTACATTTGCGATCTACGACTCGCCTGCGATCGACGAAAAGATAGCATGGGCGGCCATGCTGGCGGCCGTCGCTGGCGAAGCGCAATTTCGCATCGAGTTCAAACGGATTCGTTGGTTCGCAGGCTCGCCTCTCGTTCTCTGGGCGGAGCCGAGCTCCAATGAGGCGCTAACCCGCATCCACAGCTCCGTCAGCGCCGCAATCGACCCGGCGCATTGCCGCCCTCATTACCGGCCCGGGGCATGGACGCCGCATTGTACGCTCGGCTTGCGCATCGCCGATGAGCGGCGTGATGACGCGATTGCTTTTGCGCGATCGTTTGATCGAAGCATGGAAGTGCTGTTCGACGTGGCAGATTGCGTTGCCTTTCCGCCGGTTCAGGTAATCGCTGAGCAGCGATTGCCCCCGTAGTCGATGGCACGGCCACGGTGGGCAAGGTCGGTAGCTTCGACGCCAAGTCGCTAGCAAACATGTTGCAGGCGAAGGCGATCTCGCCGAACTCGGCGGAGTTGTAGGTGATCTTCTCGCCCAGGGCATACCATCGAACTCGGTGTTCTCTCTTCATAAGGATCTCGGCCATGCCGGTGTGCTCGTGGGTGTCGATAATCGCGCCGACGGCCGTTTCCAGATCGAAGCGCGTCTGAATGTTCATCCAGAACGCAGCGCCAGTCTTGACGAATTTTCCGAGCTGCAGAGCAGTATTGGCCGTGACGGGCTTTTCCTCGCGCGCAATGCGCTCGATCCGGGTGCGCGGCACGTTCAGAGCGGCTGCGATCGCGTAGGGTGTCAGTTTGAGCGGAACGAGAAATTCCTCGCGCAGGATTTTGCCGGTCGCTTTCTCCGCCTCTGCGATCACTGCGCCTGCAATCGCTTCAGGTCGGCAATGGCGGCACGATACTCTCGAAACGAGGTCGGGCATCCGTCTCGCGCGGCTGCAAACTCGTTCCGGGCCGCGACTGTATCTTTGCTCTTGAGCTGAGCGATCCCAGCGTAATAGTGCGCCTCGCAGGTTTGATCTGAATTCCTGGCCGAAGCCAGGGCTGCGGCGGGAGTGATCCGGCCGACGAGCACTTCGCCGACGGTTCTCGGCCAATCCCTGAGCTGGCCCTTGTCGAGTGCAGCTGACAGCGCGATATCCGCATCGGCAGATCGTCCCTGCATCCGCGCCACCGATCCCCAGATGACGCCGTAGCCGTCGGGATCGGAAAATCGCGCCTCCCGGTCGTAGTCCGAAGCGGCATCCCTGAAATCGCCTCTCCGATAGTACGCATCTCCCCGGGCCGCGTAGTAGTCAGCCGCGACGCGATCGGCCTCCGGACGACTCACCTCCTGGTCTTTGGCAAAGGTGGTGTTCTTGTCGGGTCCAAGCCTGATGGCATCGGTGAAATCCCGGATCGCCTCGTCCAGCCTGTCCTCGGACATATAAATCTGCCCGCGAATGAACCGGCTTGCGGCACCTGAGGGATCAAGATTGATGGCCTCGGTGAGAGAAGCGATTGCGCGTGTGGTGTCGCCCTTTTTGGCCAAGGTCAGTCCCAGCTCGTGATGAGCGTAGTTGTTCTTCGGGTTGAGCCTGACCGCCTCGGTGAAGTCGGCTTGAGCCGCATCCATGTTGCCGAGTGCAAAATTTCCGAAGCCATGCTTGAGCAGCGCCATGGATCTTGCATCGGGAGGCAATCTGGCGTCCTGGGAGAGGCTGCCGCACGCTGCCATCATGCGCGGGACATCGCTGTTGTCCTGACAATCGTTCAGGTCTTGTGGGGTGGCCGCAAACGCGCTTGCCGCCAAGGCGACGATAGAGGTGATCAAAGCTGCCCTGCAGCCGATGCGCAGGCCCTGATTTGACATTGCAGACCTTTCGCCCCCTTGCACGACACACTTGGCCGATGATCCCGACGCAGGCAACGCGACTTGCCGCGACGGCAACCTTATAGCGATCTTTTCCATCGTTCTACCGGAGGCTTGTTGGGCCGTTGCCCTTCGGGCAAGACATGCCGCGAGGTCGCGAGCGCATGCAGCATCGGCATCAGTGGCGGTAGTCGTTCTCCCCAAAATCTGCACTATGCGCTCCGCGCCTCCGGAGCTGCTGCCGGGTCTTCGGAGGTTCTGGCAATAGCATGCGGAGTGACGACATGAGCGGCTTGGTGATCTCTGGCGGCCGGGTGGTGGATCCCGCAAGCGGGATGGATGCCATTGGCGATGTGGCGGTGATGGATGGCAAGATCGCCGCGGTCGGCACGGGCCTCGGCGGCGCCGAGCAGGTGATCGACGCGACAGGGCTCGTGGTCGCGCCGGGCTTCATCGATCTGCACGCGCATGGCCAGTCGATCCCGGCCGACCGCATGCAGGCGTTCGACGGCGTGACGACGACGCTCGATCTCGAGGCCGGCGTGCTGCCGGTCGCCTCCTGGTATGAGCGCCAGGCGCGGAAGGGACGCGTGCTGAACTACGGCGCCGCCACCAACTGGGCCTTTGCGCGCATCGGCGCGATGACGGGCTCCAATGCGGAGAGCTCGCTGGAGGCGTTCGGCAACGCGATGCGCGACCGCCGCTGGATGGACAACGTGGCAAGCGACGCGGAGGTCGCCGGCATCCTCGAGCGTCTTTCGCGCGGCCTGAACGAGGGCGGCATCGGCATCGGCATTTTGAACGCCTATGCGCCGGGTGCCGGCGTGCAGGAGCTGACGGCGGTCTGCCAGCTCGCGGCGAGACAGGACGTGCCGACCTTCACCCACGTCGCCTACATGTCGCGCGTCGACCCCGAAAGTGCGGCGGAAGCCTATATCCGCCTGATCGGCTATGCCGGCGCCACCGGCGCGCACATGCACATCTGCCATTTCAACTCGTCGAGCAAGACCGACATCGAGCGCTGCCGCGTGCTGGTCGAAAAGGCGCAGGCGCAGGGCCTCCCAATTACGGTCGAGGCCTATCCCTACGGCACCGGTTCGACCGTACTGGCCGCGGCCTTCTTCAGTGATCCCCAGTTCGTCGAGCGCAACGGCACCGGTTACGATTCAGTGCAGCGCGTGACCGACGGTCACCGCTTCCGCGATCGCGAGGAGCTGCTGAAGGCGCAGGCCGAAGAGCCGTCCTCGCTGGTGCTCTGGCACATCCTCGATACCGACAACAATGCGCATCATCGCGATCTGCTCGATATGTCGGTGCTGTATCCCGGCGGCGCGATCGCGTCCGATGCGATGCCGTGGACGACGTCGGACGGCAAGACCTACACCGGCGACGCCTGGCCGCTGCCGGATGACGCCACCTCGCATCCGCGCTCGGCCGGCTGTTTCACGAAGTTCATCCGCGAATGGGTGCGCGAGCGCAAGGCCGTGTCGCTGCTGGAAGGCGTGCGCAAATGCGCGCTGATCCCCGCGGAGATCCTGTCGCAGAGCACGCCGGCGATGCGCGCCAAGGGCCGGCTCGCAAAGGACGCCGATGCCGACATCGTCGTGTTCGACTACGAGAAGCTCTCGGACCGCGCGACCTTCACGGCGATGAACCGCCCCTCGGAAGGCGTGAGGCATCTGATCGTCAGCGGCCAGCCGCTGATCAGCGATGGCGTGCTGGACGTGGCGGCGCGGCCCGGCCGCCCCGTGCGCCGGCCCGTCATCGAGGGCTGATCCCATGCCGGTCCCCATTCTCCTGGTGACGGGCTTTCTGGGGGCGGGCAAGACCACGGTCGTCAACCATCTGCTGGCGAATGCGGAGGGGCGGCGGATCGCCGCAATCGTCAACGATTTCGGCGCGATCAACATCGATGCGGAGCTGATCGCGGGCGCCAGCGACGGCGTGGTCAGCCTCGCCAATGGCTGCATCTGCTGCTCGCTCGAAGGCGATCTCCTGCGCACGCTCTCGACGCTGCTGCGGCGCGATCCGAAGCCCGAATATATCGTCATCGAGACCAGCGGCGTCGCCGATCCCGCCGACATCGTCCGCAACCTGATGGACCCCGTGATCCTGCGCGAGGCGCCGCTGGAAACCGTGCTCTGCGTGATGGATGCGGCGACGCTACCGGCGGCCCTGGATGATGCGCTCCATCGTTCGCAATTGCGCGTCGCCGATATCGTGGCGCTGAGCAAGCTCGATCTGGCGGACGAGAGCGCAGGCGCCCGCATGCGCGAAGCCATCCGCGCGCAGCGCGTCCCCGCCGTGGTGGTGGATGCCAGGCACGGCGAGATTCCGTCCGCGCTGCTGTTTCCCGCGGCTGTTGATCGCGCGCCCGCGCCGCGCGACCCTGGACCACGACGGCCGTCCGAGGAGCGCTTCGAGACGCTGAGCTGGACCTCGGATCAGCCGCTGTCGCTGCCGCGCCTGCAGCAGGCGATCGGCCGCCTGGCGCCAAAGCTTGCGCGCGCAAAAGGCCTGTTCGAGACCGTCGAGCAACCCGGGCGCCAGATGGTGCTTCAGTTCGCCGCCGGCCGCGCGACGCTCGCGCCGGGCGATGCACCGGCGGAAGGCGTGCCGCGATCGCGGATCGTCTTCATCACCGAGCTCGGCGTGCTCTCGAAGGCCGAGCTCGACGGGATCATGGAGGCGTGTATTGCGGGTGGGTGAAGCAAGCGATCACGCCAGAAGCACGCCCCTCACTTCACGCGAATTGCGCGATGCCGTTTCCGACGGACCAGTTCTCCGCGGGGGCGTCGAGCACGTTGACGAACACGTCCTCGGAGCGGATGCCCGGGTTTTCGCCGAGCAGCTCCGCGATCCGGCGGTACAGCGCCTTTTTCTGCTCCGGAGTGCGCGATGCGAACACGGTGATCTGGATCAGCACGGCGTCGTCGCTGCGTTTGACGCCATAGGCATTGCCGCAGCGGAAGTTCGAGGCGTCATGCTCGCTCATGGTCATGAACTCGTCGCCCTCGGGCACGTTCAGCGCCTCGCGCATGGCGCGGTACAAACCATCGAGGATCGCCTGCCGATAGGCTTCCGGTTTGCCGGCGCGCATCGAGATGTGAAGGAGAGGCATGGGCGGGTCCCTTTTGGCATGTGGGCCCGATCGGCCAGGGCGCACGCAAGCGCCGGCCGTTGGGCCCATTGACGGAGCGGGCTATCAATCCCAATTAGTTTTTGACACGATGTCGAGAAAACACGTTCTTGACATCGTGTCAAATATTTTTGCCATGCCGAGGAGCAGGATTTGAGGCCGCGCGAATTCGACCACGACGACGTCCTGCGTATCGCGTTCGACCAGTTCTGGCGCAAGGGCGTGCGCGGCACGTCGCTGTCGGACATCGCGCGCGATGCCGGTGTTCAGCGCGGCAGCCTCTACAATGCCTTCGGCAGCAAGGAGGCGCTGTTCCTCCAGGCCTATGAGCGTTATGCGGGCGATTATCTCCTCGCCCTGCAAAAGGCGCTCGGCGCGGGCTCATTGCGAAAACGCCTTACCGCGTTCTTCGACCTGACCATCACCAACTTCCGCTCGGGCTCGCCGCCGCGGGGATGTCCGACTACGCGCGGATTGATGGAGCTCGGCGCGGCCGAAGGGGAAGGCCTGGACGAGGACGCGCGTCAAGCCTTTGCGGGCCTCATCTCGCGCATCACCATGCTGGTTCAAGAGGCGTTGGCGGCAGGCGCAGAGCGCGGCGAGTTCAATGGCAATCCCGCGGCCGCAGCGCTGCACATCATCACGGTGACGCGCGGCCTTGGCGTGCTCGAACGTGCCTTCGGCGACGAGCCGCAGCTGCGCAAGATCGCGGCTCACACCATCGATCTCGTGCTCGGCAAGAAGGGCGGTTAGGTCAACTCGCAAAACGACGACCCCAGCGGTGGTGATCCCTGGGGCCGTCTGGAGGTTTTATGGAGGGCATCGAGCACTGCGTCTCCATGAGGATGTTGATAGCGCAAGGTCGCTTGAGATGCGACTAGAACCCATCAAAGCGTCAGCATAAGGCAAGCGCGTTGACGGCCCGCGTTGTCGCGATCTCGTTCTCGTTCCCGACGTACTGGCAAACGATGGATTCGAGTTCGCCCGGCTGGTTGCGGCGTGCGACCGCCAGCAGTCGCATCAATTCCGCCTCGTCCTGCGAGAGACGCCGGCACGAGGGCGGCATGAAGCACAGTTCGCACGGCCGGCCGCTGCGCAGGATCCTGACGAGCGCAGCAGCGCGCGCCACCAGCAGCGGACTGTCGGCGATGCCCGGCGCCTCGTCGGCGAAGCGATAGGCCGCTTCCCAGCAATCGGAGGCGCCGGTCGCATAGGCCGCTCCGATGAATCGGAACAGCGACAGCGCGACGCGGGAAAATTCATCGTAGCTCTCGACGCAGGGACGCGCCGCAAGCGCGGCCTGGAGCGGACAGAGCCGCGGCTGGCCGGCTTTCTCGACTGGTGCAGACCCGCACGTATCGTGGAGCATGAACGATCCCGTCAGTGCAGCGTGGGACTTCCGACCAGCCAGCTCTTCATTGCCATCGTCCGGTCATGGTCGAAAGACGGAACGTGTCGGTCGGGCAGGATGAGGCCGGCCATGCGGAAGATCGTTGCAAGCCCCCGCACGGGCGCGAGAGCCCAATCGGCACCGACCGGCGGCAACCAGCTCTCGAACTGCTCGCGCGCGACGTCGATGCGTTCCTGCTGTGCCGCGGCGATCGCCCGCAAGATCCCGTGCTCGCTGTCCGACATCTTCGGACAGGTCGGGCAATGAACTTCGATGGCCGTATGCGCCGTGCAAGCGAAGATCTCGATGATGGATTCCAGCGACGGCACGGCGTCGCCGACGCGAAAGTGGTCGTACACTTGCTGGATATCGGCCGCGGTCGGAACGGCGCTTCCGCTGCGTGCCTTGGCCCGAAATCCCCAGATGAAGAGCCGCTCCGCCGCGCACAGCGCGGGAAGGTCGAGGGACTTGCCATATGTCGATTGATGCATTGAGCCTCTGGCCTTTGCAGCTCACGCCACAGCTGGCGCTGTTGATCTGCGCCGATCGTTCCGCCAGAGCCGACCGCAAGTCAACGCTCGTAGTGGCGATATCGAGGTCTTCTAGATCTAAAGAGCCGGGATCCCGGATGCAGCCAAGCCTCGCCAGCCTGCCAAGCCGCACGCATTACGCCGGCGGCCTCCAACGCAATTTTGCGGGGATTTGGAGAACCCGAATGCTTAAAGCTTCGCTAAGGGGTGCGGGATAAACTGGCATATCAGCCCTTCCAATTCTTGCGAGCACCGATGTTTTTTTCCCGCATCAGTTTCAAGCTGGTCCTGATTGTCGGCATCAGCCTCCTCGGCATGATCGCTCTGGCGCCGATCGCGCTCTCGACCCTGCGCGCGCAGATGATCGCCGACCGCCAGGCCAAGACGCAGCACATGGTCGATGTCGGCTACGGCATCCTGGCGCACTATCAGAAGCTCGAGAGCGCGGGGAAGCTGCCGCGCGAGCAGGCGCAGGCCGCCGCGATCGCAACGATCAAGAGCCTGCGTTATGACAAGGTCGAGTATTTCTGGATCAACGACATGGCCCCCAAGATGGTCATGCACCCGATCAAGCCCGAGCTCGACGGCAAGGATCTCTCCGGCATGAAGGACCCCGCCGGCAACGCGCTGTTCGTGGGCTTCGTTGACGTCGTCAACAAGCAGGGCGCGGGCTTCTACAGCTATCTCTGGCCGAAGCCGGGCTTCGAGCAGCCGGTCGGAAAAATCTCCTATGTGAAGGGCTTTGCGCCCTGGGGATGGATCATCGGTACCGGCATTTATCTCGACGACGTCGATGCCGTTTTTCGCCAGAATGCGACGACATTCGCCTACATTTGTCTGGCCGTCCTGGTCCTGGTGCTGGCCTGCTCCTTCGTAATCGGCCGCAGCGTGACCCGGCCGCTCGCGAACATCACCGCGCTGACCGAGCGGCTCGCCGCCGGCGACAGCGCGTTCGAGGTGCCCTACACCGGCCGCAGCGACGAGGTCGGCGGGCTCGCCAAGGCGCTTGCCGTGTTCAAGGACAATGCGTCGGCGGTGAGCCGCATGCATGCCGAGCAGCAGGAGACCAAGCAGAGGGCCGACGACGAGAAACGTAAGACGATGGCCGATCTCGCCGGCAGGTTCGAGGCGAGCGTTCAGGCCGTTGTCCGTGACGTCTTCACCGAGGCGCGCGCGATGCAGCAGGCCGCGCAAGGCATGTCGGAGACCGCGAACAAGGCGACAGACCGCGCGAGCTTCGTCGCGACCGCCTGCCAGCAGGCGTCGAGCAATGTGCAGACGGTGGCGTCCGCCGCCGGCCAGCTGTCGTCCTCGATCACCGAGATCAGCCAGCGCGTCGCGCAAGCTGCAAGCGTGGCCGACAAGGCGGCCGCGGACGGTCAGCGCACCAACGACACGGTGCAGGGGCTGGCCGCCGCCGCGCACAAGATCGGCGAGGTCATCGACCTCATCAACCAGATCGCCTCGCAGACCAATCTGCTTGCGCTCAACGCCACCATCGAGGCGGCGCGCGCCGGCGAGGCCGGCAGGGGATTTGCCGTGGTCGCGAGCGAGGTGAAATCGCTGGCGAGCCAGACCGCGAAGGCGACCGACGAGATCGGCGCGCAGATCACCGCGATCCAGGCCGAGACCAACCAGGTCGTCGGCAACATCGAGAGCATCCGCAAGACCATCATGGAGGTCAACGAGATCTCCTCGTCGATCGCGGCCGCGGTCGAGGAGCAGGGCGCCGCGACACAGGCGATCGCCCACAGCGTGCAGGAGGCGGCGTCCGGCACCGACCAGGTCTCGCAGAACATCTCCGGTGTCACCGACGCCACGGCGGAAACGGGCCAGGCCGCGGGCCTCGTGCTGCAATCGAGCGGCCGGCTGTCGCAGAAGCTGCAATCGCTGGAGAACGAGGTCAGCACCTTTGTTGCGGGCGTGCGGGCCGCCTAGTATAGCCGCAGGATGGGCCAGAATTCCCGTCGGCGCGCGCGCATCCTCCTGATCAATCCGAACAGTTCCGGGGCGACCACCGCAATGATGGTCGCCATTGCGAAGTCGGTCGCCGCCGACGGCTTCGACATCGTCGGCCGTCATCATCGGCGGCGGGCCTAAGGGCGAGGCCGCGCGCGAGCTTCAGTCGATGTTCGCGGTGCCGGTCATCGCACCGATCCCGTCTGCCGTGACGCGGATTATCCGCCTCGTCGCGGCGCGCGCGGGCAATTGATATTCCGGCCCGCGGGACCGGTCACCGCGACCGGCTTTCCCGCCCTTGACGGCTGCGGTTAAAGTGAAGAAGCAGGATCATCGAACCTGCCGACCCGCGCCTCGGCCCGCGGGCATGGAGACGCCGCATGTCGTTCAAGAAACTCCTGATCGCCAACCGTGGCGAGATCGCCATCCGCATCGCGCGCGCGGCGGCCGATGCCGGCATCGCGACGGTCGCGATCCATCCAGCCGATGACGCGCTGTCGCTGCACGTGCGCGTTGCCGACGAGGCGGTCGAAATCCCCGGCCGCGGCGCGCGGGCCTATCTCGATATCGAAGCGGTGGTGAAGGCGACGAAGAGCGCCCGCTGCGACGCGGTGCATCCCGGTTATGGCTTCCTCAGCGAGAACGCCGCGTTCGCCAAGGCTTGCGCGGATGCAGGCATCGCCTTCGTCGGGCCGAAGCCGGCCGCGCTTGAACTGTTCGGCGACAAGGTTGCGGCCCGGCAACTGGCCAAGCGTTGCGGCGTGCCGATCATCGCCGGCACCAGCGGGCCCTCGTCGCTGGAGGAGATCACGGCATTCTTCGAATCCCTCGGCAAGGGCGCGGCGATCGTGATCAAGGCGATGGCCGGTGGCGGCGGCCGCGGCATGCGCGTCGTGGAGAACGCCGCCGATCTCGCGGAAGCCTATGCGCGCTGCCAGTCCGAGGCCAAGGCGGCGTTCGGCTTCGACGGCGTCTATGCCGAGCGCCTGATCCGCCAGGCCCGCCACATCGAGGTGCAGATCATCGGCGATCGCCATGGCGCGATCTCCCATCTCTGGGAGCGCGAATGCACCATCCAGCGCCGGCACCAGAAGCTGATCGAGGTGGCGCCGAGCCCGTCGCTCAGCGACGCCTTGCGCGGCCGCATCATCGAAGCTGCGAGGCAGCTTGCGACCGCGGCGTCCTACGACAATCTCGGCACCTTCGAGTTCCTGGTCGACGGCACGGCCGAGGACAGCTTTGCCTTCATCGAGGCCAATCCGCGGCTTCAGGTCGAGCACACCGTGACGGAGGAAGTGCTCGGCCTCGACCTCGTCCGGGCCCAGCTCGCGGTCGCCGCCGGCGCAACATTGGCCTCCCTTGGTCTGGCACAGGGCTCCATCCCAAAGCCGCGCGGCTACGCCATGCAGCTCCGCGTCAACATGGAGACGCTGGACGAGCTGGGGGCGACGCATCCGACCGGCGGCGTGCTCGCCGTGTTCGAGCCGCCGTCAGGGCCCGGCGTCCGCGTCGATAGTTTTGGTTACGCCGGCTACAAGACCAGCGCGGCGTTCGACTCCCTGCTGGCCAAGGTCATCGTGCATACGCCGGGCGAAGCCTGGCACGACGTCGTGGCAAAAGCCTCGCGCGCCCTGCGCGAGTTCAGGATCGACGGTGTCGTCACCAACATCGCCTTCCTCCAGGCCGTGCTCGCACATCCCGATTTCAGGACCAACCGCATCGCGACCGATTTCATCGATCGCAACATCGCAAAGCTGGTCGAGGCGGCCGATGGCGCGGCAAAGCCGCTCTATTTTTCCGCGACCGAGCGAAGCGGCCATGGCGCGGAGACGCACGTCGCGCAGATCGTGCCCGAAGGCGCGGTGATGGTCGCTGCGCCCTTGCAGGGAACCATCGTCACCATCCAGGTGAAGGAAGGCGAGATCGTGCGCCCGGGCCAGCAGCTCGCCGTGATCGAATCCATGAAGATGGAGCATCTGGTCATGGCCGAACAGGGCGGCCGCGTCATGAAGCTCGTCGCCGGCGATGGCGTTACCCTGATGCATGGCGAACCGATCATGTATCTGGAGCCGCTCGACGTCGCGGCCGATGCGTCGGCGGCGGAAGCCGATGTCGATCTCGACCATATTCGTCCCGATCTTGCCGAGGTGATCGCGCGCCAGGCCAATACACTCGATGCGAACCGGCCGGCCTCGGTCGAGCGCCGCCGCAACACCAACCAGCGCACCGCGCGCGAGAACGTCGCGCAGCTCGTCGACGACGGCTCGTTCATGGAATATGGCAGCCTTGCGATTGCAGCGCAGCGGCGCCGCCGCAAGCTCGACGATCTCATCAAGAGCACACCGGCCGATGGCCTCGTGATGGGTGTTGCGACGGTGAATGCCGAGAAATTCGGCGCCGAGGGCGGCCGCTGCATCGTCGTGTCCTATGACTACACCGTGCTCGCGGGCACGCAGGGCCACATGAACCACAAGAAGATCGACCGCATGCTGACGCTGGCGGAAGACTGGCGTGTGCCCTTGGTGTTTTACGCCGAAGGCGGCGGCGGCCGGCCCGGCGACACCGACCGGCTCGGCATGACCGGCCTCGACGGCCCGTCCTTCGTGCAGTTCGCACGGCTCTCCGGCCTCGTGCCGGTTGTCGGCGTGGTCTCCGGCTATTGCTTCGCCGGCAACGCCGCGATGCTCGGCTGCTGCGACGTCATCATTGCCACCAGGAACGCCTCGATCGGCATGGGCGGTCCGGCGATGATCGAAGGCGGCGGTCTCGGCGTCTATCACCCGGCCGAGGTCGGCCCGGTTACGTTCCAGTCACCGAACGGCGTGATCGACATCCTCGTCGAGGACGAGGAGGAGGCGACGCGGGTGGCGCAAAAATACCTGTCCTATTTTCAGGGCGCGGTGACGGAGTGGCAGGCCGCCGATCAGCGCCAGCTCCGCCGCGCGATCCCGGAGAACCGTTTGCGGGTCTACGACATCCGCAGCGTCATCGATCTCGTCGCCGACAAGGATTCCGTGCTGGAGCTGCGCCGCGACTACGGCGTCGGCATGATTACCGCGCTGATCCGCATCGAGGGCAAGCCGTTCGGTCTGATCGCCAACAATCCGCGCCATCTCGGCGGCGCGATCGATGCCGACGCCGGCGACAAGGCCGCGCGCTTCCTCCAGCTCTGCGACGCCTTCGATCTGCCGATCGTCTCGCTCTGCGACACGCCCGGCTTCATGGTCGGTCCGGAAGCCGAGAAGACCGCGATCGTGCGCCACGTCTCGCGCATGTTCGTGACAGGTGCCAGCCTCACCGTGCCGCTGTTCGGCATCGTGCTGCGCAAGGGTTATGGTCTCGGCGCGCAGTCGATGATCGGCGGCGGCTTCCACGCCTCCTTCTTCACCGCGGCCTGGCCGACCGGCGAATTCGGCGGCATGGGCCTAGAGGGGTATGTCCGCCTCGGCTTCCGCAAGGAGATGGAGGCGATCGCCGACCCCGAGGAGCGCGAGACCTATTATCGCAACAAGGTCGCCGAGCTCTATGCCAACGGCAAGGCGGTCTCGATCGCCTCGGTGTTCGAGATCGACAACGTCATCGACCCCGCCGAGACGCGGCGCTGGATCATGGCGGGCGTGCGCTCGGTGCCGAAGCCGCCCGCGAGGACGAAGAAGAAGCGACCCTGCATCGATACGTGGTGAGCGCAGTGCAGCAATAGCTGCGTCCCGGTTCCCGATTGACATCCCCGCCTGTGCTGCCAGACTTTGCACAATAATGCAGGGTGGAGACGTCCGCGATGGCCAGCCTTTCGGCCTCGAACCATGTCGCCCGTGTCTTGTCCGTCGCCAACCACGTGGCCGACGTCGATGCCTCGTCGCGGATCGCCAATTCCTGGCGGCGCTGCGTAATCAGCCACAAGCTCGATCCCGCGCGCCAGGGCCCGCCGCAGACGCTGACCGAGGCCGAGATCCGGCACGTCGCCGAACCGATGGAGGAGACGATCCGGCTCGCGATGCCCGAGCTCGACGATCTCGCCCGGGTGCTGCGCGAGGCCGGCTACTGCGTCAATCTGGCTGATACGAACGCGACCATGCTGTTCAGCCGCCTGCCGGGGGAAGCCGACGCAAAGATGTTCTTGGACTGGAAGATCTACACCGGCTCGAATTTCGCCGAGACCTTCGAGGGCACCAACGGGCTCGGCACCGCGCTTGCCGAAGAGAAGCCCATCCTGGTGCATCGCGACGAGCATTTCCGCGCGCAGTGGCACATGTTCTCCTGCGCCGTGGCGCCGTTGTTCGATCAGGCCGGCCGGCTCGCCGGTGCCGTGAACATCACCTCGTGCCGCGAGGATCTCGAACGCGCCGCGCATCAGCTCGCGCTCGCGGTGACGATGGAGGCGACGCGGCGGATGGAGGGCGCGATCTTCCGCGGCCATTTCCGCAACGCCTGGATCGCCACCGTGCCGGGCGACGGCGGCAGCGGCCTGCTCGCCTATGACGACGATCGCCGCATCGTCGGCGCCTGCCGCTCGGCGCGCGCGCTGCTGGGCCTCACCGACGGCTTGATCGCATCGGGCATCGATCTCTCGCGCTATATCAAGTTCGATCATCATGCTGCGCGTCGTGCGGACGAGGTCGTCGAACTGCGCCGCGCCGACGGCAGCGCGCTCGGGCAGGGACATGTCGCGCCGCCGCTGCGGGCGAGGCCGTCCACTCAGCGTCGTGACGTTCCCGTCGATCGTTTCGATTCGCTGCATCGGCTCGCAGGTCGCGATCCCGGCCTGATCAAAAGCGTCAAACGGCTGCGGAGCATCGGCGACCACAATCTGCCGGTGCTGCTGCATGGCGAGACCGGCGTCGGCAAGGACGTGTTCGCGCGCGCCATTCACGCGGCGAGCAACCGCGCCCGCAACCATTATGTCGCGCTGAACTGTGCGGCGATGCCGGAGAGCCTGATCGACGCCGAGTTGTTCGGCTACGAGGCCGGCGCCTTCACCGGCGCGCGCCGCGACGGCTCGAAGGGTCTGATCGTGCAGGCCGACGGCGGCACGCTGTTCCTCGACGAGATCGGCGACATGCCGATCGCGCTGCAGACGCGCCTCTTGCGCGTGCTCGAAAACCGCGAAGTCTGGCCGCTCGGCGCGCTCAAGCCTGTGCCGGTCGACATCCGCCTGATCAGTGCGACCCATCGCGACCTCGGCCGCATGGCGGAGGAGGGCGCCTTCCGCGCCGATCTCTACTTCCGCCTGCGCGGCATGGAGGTGCGACTGCCGGCGTTGCGCGAGCGCGCCGACAGAGACGATATCATCCGCCAGATCGTGCGCGAGGAGGCGCCGGATTGCCGCCTGTCGGACGAGGCCTGGGCGTTGCTCTCGGCCTATCCCTATCCCGGCAACATGCGCCAGCTCCGTCACGTGCTGCGACTCGCCGGCTGCACCGCGGAGGACGGCGTCATCATGGATGCCGATCTCGATCTGCCTCCGTTCGGTGGGAGGACGGCAGAGCCCGATCTCGCAGCGGCCGAGCGCGCGACGATCGTCGAGGCGCTACGCAAGCATGGCGGCCGCGTCACCGAGGCGGCGCGGGCGCTGAAGCTCAGTCGTGCCACGCTGTATCGCAAGATCAAGCAGTTGAAGATCGAGACGGCGCAGTAGCATCCAGTCGCATACGGCGAACTCTCTTCCCCTCTCCCCTTGTGGGAGAGGGCGGATCGCCGCCTAGCGGCGAGACGGGTGAGGGGGCTGCCTCCGCGATTACTCATTTTCGAGTTTGCGGAGACATACCCCTCATCCGGCGCTTCGCGCCACCTTCTCCCACAAGGGGAGAAGGGAAAGCAGCAAGCGAGAAGCTTACGAAAAATCGCTCCAGCTCAGATGCCGGGAATCGAGGTCGCCGACTGAAACGGTGCTGCGGATTTCGTGAGGGACGTGGAAGCTGCTGCGCAGATACACCAGCGGCGCGGCCTCGTCGGAATGCGTGACGCCGCGCACCTCGCCGACGAAGATCGAATGCGTCTTGGTTTCGAATTCCTGCGCCAGCACGCAGTCGAACGCGGCGACCGCATCCGTCAGCACCGGTGCGCCGGTCACCCCGCGCGTCCACTGCCCGAACGCAAATCGGTCGTCGCCGTTGACGCCCTTCTGGCCGCTGAAGGTGAGCGCGAGCAAGGCATGGTCCTCGTGCAAAAAGTTGATAGCGAAGGCGCCTTCCTCGCGGATTCGCGCATGTGCGCTGGCGTTGCGGTTGACGCAGACGATCAGGGACGGCGGATTGTCCGATAGCGAGCAGGCTGATGTCACCGTCAGCCCGGTGCGCTTGCCGTGCTCGGCGCCAACCGTGACCAGCGCAACCGCGCCGGCGCATTGGCGCATTGCAAGTTTGAAATCCTTTGCGTCGACGCTCACGCCGAAATCTCCGAAACGGGGGCGGGTGCGACACGATTGCGCCGCACCCGCCGCGCGTCAAGCGGCCTTCTTCGCGGAGCCGAGATGCTTCAGGCGCGGCATCACCTCTTTGCTGAGCAGCGAGAGCGAATGGCGCCAGGCCTCCGGCTTGTGCTTGTAGTCGAAGCCGAACACCAGCAGCACGCCGAAGCCGCCGACCTCGTCGTAGATCTTCTCGATCTTTTCGGCGACGGTTGCGGGCGAGCCGACGATCCAGTTCCGCTTGGCGCAATATTCGACGGTGACGTCGCTATCGGGCACGTCGGGCGCGTGCTTCAGATAGTCCTTGAAGCCGAAATGGCCGAGCAGCGGCAGGAAGTACTCGCCCATCATCCGGCCCATCATGTCGCCGGTCGAGAGCTTCCAGGCCTCCTCGTCGGTGTCGGCGACGAACACCTCACGTACGAGGCGCCAATCCGCGCGGTTCGGCTTGCGGCCGGTCTTGGCGGCGCCGATCTCGACCGAATCCCAATGGCTGCCGACATAGGCCGGATTGAGGTTGAGGCTCATCGGAATGAAGCCGCGCTCGCCGGCGAGCTTCAGCGTGTCCGAGTTCTTAGAGAGCCCGGCAACGCCGATCGGCGGATGCGGGGCCTGGAGCGGCTTGATGTGGGGCTTGAGGAAGTCGAACATCGTGTCCGGCTTGGTCACCGTCCAGAACTTGCCCTTGTAGGTGAAGGGCGCGGGATCGGACCACAGCTTCAGGATGATCTCCAGCGCCTCGCGGGTCATGTCGCGGTTCTGTCCGCTCATGCCGTCGACGTTGAACATCGCCCAGTCGCTCGGCAGGCCGCTAGCGGCGACGCCGAAATTGAGCCGGCCCTCGGAGAGATGGTCGAGCATCGCGACGCGGTTGGCGAGCTCGGCCGGGTGGTGATAGGGCAGCAGGAAGCCGCCCGGCCCGATGCGGATATTCTTGGTCTGCATCAGCGCCTGCGCGATCAGAAGGTCCGGCGTGGGATTGGGTTCCCAGGGCGCGGTGTGGTGCTCGCCGACCCAGGCCTCCTGATAGCCGAGCTCGTCGAGCCAGCGCATGACTTGCAGGTCCCAGTCGTTTCCTTCCTTCAGGCCGCACTCCGGCGGATGCGAAGGCATCGTGAAATAGCCGATCTCCATGGGTTTCCTCATCTGATGTTGACGCGTCTTGTTGCGCGTTCCCGGACTTGAACAGGACAGCTTTAGCAAGCGGTGTGCCACCGCAGCGCAAGCCGTGTGCCAGCGCGGCGAGCGGCTCAGACCTGCGAAAAATCGCTGGTTTGAGCCGGCAATAGCCGATATCCCGGGGCAGATTTGCGAGCGTCCGTCTCATTGTCGCGAGACGGCGTCTTGCCGGTGAGACCAAGGATACCTGTTGAGATGAGCGAACCCGCCTATGTCGCGGTGGACTGGGGCACCAGTAGCTTTCGCCTCTGGCTGATCGACCGTGCCGGCAAGGTGCTGGCTGAACGTCGCAGCGATGAGGGCATGCTGGCCGCGGCCAAGGCCGGCTTTGCCGGTGTGCTGCAGTCGCATCTCAAGGCAGTCGAGGCCCCGGCCCAGCTGCCGGTGCTTGTCTGCGGTATGGCGGGCGCCAAGACCGGCTGGGTCGAGGCCGGCTATGTTGACACGCCTGCGCCGCTCTCTGCCGTGCTGAAGCAGGCCGCGCTTGTGCCCGGCGAGACGCGCGATATTCGCATCCTGCCCGGCATCGCGCAGCGCGACGCCAGGGCGCCGGACGTGATGCGCGGCGAGGAGACGCAGCTGCTCGGCGCGCTCGGTCTCGGGGCCCCAGGCGAAGCGCTGGTCTGCATGCCCGGCACGCATTCGAAATGGGTGCGCGTGAAGGACGGCACGGTCGTGCATTTCTCCACCTTCATGACCGGCGAGCTCTTCAGCGTCGTCTCGCGCGAGACGATCTTGTCACTCGCGGTCGCCGGTGCCGATGACGCCGAGGATGTCGCGAGCTTCAAGGCGGCCGTGAAAGCCGCGTATGAAGCGCCGGCCTTCGCGGCCAACCTTTTGTTCACAGCGCGGTCGCGGCAGCTCCTGTTCGGCGGCACGCCGGCCGCCGCGCGCGAGACGCTGTCGGGCACGTTGATCGGCGTCGAGCTGGCAGCAGGGCTCTCCGGCACTGTGCCGAAAGCGGGCATCACACTCATTGCGTCAGGGCGGCTCGCGGCGCTGTACCGGCTCGCCTTCGATGCGCTGTCGGTCACCGTGCAGCCGATCGATGCCGATGAAGCCGTTCGCCGCGGCCTGTCGATGGCCGCTGCCGCGATCTGGACGAAATGAGAGGAATCTTGAGATGAGCGTTCCCTTTCCTCCGATGCAGCGTCCGCTGGTCGCGATCCTGCGTGGTGTGAAGCCCGAGGAGACCGAGGCGATCGTCGGCGTGCTGATCGAGGCCGGCATGACCGCGATTGAGATCCCCCTGAATTCACCGGAGCCGTTCCGCTCGATCGCGATTGCCGCGAAGCTCGCGCCGGCCAGCGTCCTGATCGGCGCCGGCACGGTCTTGACCGCCGCAGATGTCGATCGTCTCAATGACGTCGGCGGCAAGTTGATGGTCTCGCCGAATGTGGATACGCAGGTGCTCACGCGTGCACATCAGTACGCCATGGTGACGTTGCCGGGCGTGTTCTCGCCGACCGAGGCGCTGCTCGCGGCGCGCTCCGGAGCATCGGGCCTGAAATTCTTTCCGGCCAGCGTGCTCGGTGCGTCCGGCATTGCCGCGATCCGCGCCGTGCTGCCGGCGGGCGTGATGATCGCCGCCGTCGGCGGCGTCTCCGACCAGAATTTTGCCGAGTACATGAAGGGGGGCGTGACGGCGTTCGGGCTCGGCTCCAGCCTCTACAAGCCCGGCATGACGGCCGCCGATGTCGCCGCTCGCGCAAAGGTGACAATCGCGGCCTATGATCGGGCGATTGCGAAAGACTGACGCCGCAATAAACAAGCCGTGATCTCGTCGTAGCCGCGCTTTATCCTATCTTGCTGCACCAGCGAGATCAGGAGACTGACATGGCGATCAACAACGTGGCCGATCTGTTCGTGGCAACACTCGAACAGGCCGGCGTCAAGCGCATCTACGGCATCGTCGGCGACAGTCTGAACGCTTTCACCGAGGCGCTGCGCCGCCGCGGCACCATCGAATGGATTCATGTCCGCCACGAGGAGGTGGCGGCCTTCGCGGCTGCCGGCGAAGCCGAGATGACCGGAAGCCTTGCGGTGTGCGCAGGCTCCTGCGGCCCGGGCAATCTGCATCTGATCAACGGGCTGTTCGACGCGCATCGCAGCCGTGTTCCCGTGCTCGCGATCGCCGCGCAGATCCCCTCGGCGGAGATCGGCGGCGGCTATTTCCAGGAAACCCATCCGCAAAACCTGTTTCGGGAATGCAGCCATTATTGCGAGCTGGTCTCGGACCCGAGCCAACTTCCTTTCGTGCTGGAGAACGCGATCCGCGCGGCCGTGGGCCTGCGCGGCGTTGCCGTGATCGCCATGCCCGGCGATGTCGCGTTCCGCAGCCCGCCCAAGCGCGCGCTATCGACGACGCGCGGGCTCGCGCTGTCGGCGCCGAAGGTTGTGCCGCAGGCCGACGAGCTGAAGGCGCTCGCGGGCCTTTTGAACGGTGCCGAGCGCATCACCCTGTTCTGTGGTCGCGGTTGCGCCGGCGCGCATGCGCCGCTGATGCAGCTGGCCGAAGCGCTGAAGAGCCCGATCGTGCATGCTCTCGGCGGCAAGGAGCATGTCGAGTACGATAACCCCTACGACGTCGGCATGACCGGCTTCATCGGTTTCTCCTCAGGCTATGCCGCCATGCACGCCTGCGACGCGCTGGTGATGCTCGGCACCGATTTCCCTTACAAGCAGTTCTTCCCCACCGATGCGCAGGTCGCGCAGATAGACATCCGCCCTGAAAATCTGGGACGGCGGTGCAAGATCGATCTCGGCCTCGTCGGCGACGTCAAGCTGACCATCGAGGCACTGCTGCCGCTGCTCAAGACCAAGACGCAGCGGAGGCATCTCGACGACGCCATCGCGCATTACAAGAAGGCGCGCGAAGGGCTCGACGCGCTTGCGAAGGGGACACCGGGCAGCAAGCCGATCCATCCGCAATATCTGGCAAAAGTCATCAGCGACCATGCCTCTGATGACGCCGTCTTCACCGCCGATGTCGGCACGCCCACGGTGTGGGCCGCGCGCTATCTCGACATGAATGGCCGCCGCCGGCTGATCGGCTCGTTCGTGCACGGCTCGATGGCAAACGCGATGCCGCAGGCGATCGGCGCGCAGGCCTCGCAGCCCGGCCGCCAGATCATCTCGCTCTCCGGCGACGGCGGCTTCACCATGCTGATGGGTGACCTCATCACGCTGACCCAGATGAAGCTGCCGGTGAAAATCGTCGTCTTCAACAACGGCGTGCTCGGCTTCGTTGCGCTGGAGATGAAGGCGGCCGGGTTCGTCGACACCAATGTCGATCTTGAGAATCCCGATTTCGCCGCGATGGCGCGCGCGATGGGCATTTTCGCCAAACGGGTCGAGGACCCCGGCGAGCTCCCGGGCGCCGTGAAGGAGATGCTGGCGCATAACGGACCCGCGCTGCTCGACGTCGTCACGGCGAAGCAGGAGCTGTCGATGCCGCCGACCATCACGCCCGAGCAGATCAAGGGCTTCAGCCTCTGGGTGCTGCGCGCGGTGATGAACGGGCGCGGTGACGAGGTGCTCGATCTCGCTAAAACAAATCTGCTACCGCGCTAGCCCCGTTTCACCGAAGGCGCGGGCAGCCGCTCGTGGCGGTGCTGGAAGCGCTGCCAGTGTAGCACGATGCCGATCAGCAGGGCCGGCACGAAGCCGAGTGCGATCAGGAAATACGGCAGCTGCGTCGGCGAGATGAATGCAATGGCGATATCGGAGATCAGCCAGAGTGCTGCGAACATCACCGCGAAATCGGTGCGCGGGCAGCGCAAATAGTAGAACACGGCGGTGATGACGATGGCGGGCCCGATCGCAATGCCGATCAGCACCGCCGTCAGTTCCTTCGGCGTCAGCGCGTCGAGCACCATCGATGCCAGCAGCCAGAGCGCGGCGAACATGGCGATGATGTCGAGCGGATGCCGCAACCCAATACCTCTCGCAGGAAACGCGCTATCGTTGTGGCCGGAACTCCGGTCGTCAAGGGAAAATACGCCTATTCCTCGTCACTTCCGGGCGTTGGCCGCAGCATGAAATGGCCGAAAGCGGTGGCGATCGGCTTGTTCGCATCGTCCTGCCAGGCCCGCGCCTCGAAAGCGACGATACGCCGGCCCTGTTTCACGATCGAGACATTGGCGACGGTATCGAGGGCGCGGCCGGAGCGTAGATAGTTGACGGTGAGTCCGATCGGCTTGGGCAGCGCGGCGATGCCGAGCTCGCGCCTCACGCCGAGGATCGCGGTGGTCTCGAGGAAGGCGCCGGTCATGCCGCCATGGATCGCGGGCAGGATCGGGTTGCCGATGATCTGCGGCGAGAACGGCATCGTCAGCGTGCCATCGTCATTGACGCAAATGCCGAGGCAGCGCGCGAACGGGCTGTTGGCGAACGGGCCGTCCGGATCGTCGGGCGCCTCCAGCGTCGGGATGCTGCGCGAATCCATCCTGCGGTCCGCGAGCATGTTGGTGCGGTTGGCGCCGATCATGAAGCAGGCGGTCGCGGTTGCGACCGGATCGTCCTCGGAGTCCTGATAGGCGGTGGAGCGCACGAAGGCGATCGAGCGCGTGGTGCGGTAGCAGACCGAATGCGCCTTGATGTCGAGGCCCGGCGTTGCCGGCTTCTGATAATCGATGCGCAGATCCAGGGTTGCGATCGCGCGCGTGCCGTCGAGCGCAAGTTGCACGGCCATGCCGCAGCTCTCGTCCAGCATCGCTGTGACGACGCCGCCATGCAGCACGCCGGTCTCGGTGTCGCCGACGAAGACCGGACGATAGGGCAGGCTGGACCAGGCCTCGGCGGGCGCGAAGCGGTCGAGCTGGAGCCCGCTGATATGGCCGTAGTCGGAGCGGCGGCCCTTGATCGCCTCGGCGAGTTCCTCGAACGGCAGCGTAGTGGGTGAAGTGGACATGACGACGTTCTAGACCAGTGTCGGGCGCCGCGCAAAACCCCGAAAGGGGCTCATCAGGCAGGTCCGCAGGCAGGTCTGTCTCGGCCGGTTTGGCCTCGACACGGCGTGCCGAAGCAACGATGGTGGGCGCTTCGTCCGTCGACTAGCCCCAAGGAGTGCCCATGGCCGACCCCGAAACACCCGCCACCAATCAGGGGCCCGTGACCATTTCGAGCTCCAGCTCGGAACGGGCACCGATCATCTATTTCGACGGCGCATCCTGCTTCGGACACCACAACGGCGCGATCCAGATCGAGCTCGCCGCGAACCTGCTGATGCCGGTCGGTGCCGCCGTCAGGGTCGACGTGGTCCAGACCGCGCACTTGCGTTGCAGCGTGGCCGCAGCGCTGGCGCTGCGCGAGGCGCTCGACAAGGCGCTGGCGATGTACAGGCAGGGGCAGCAGCAGCCGGCGGAGGTGATCCCGACGGTGAAGAATTGAGATCGCGGGCGATCGCTTTTGAATGCGATCGCCGCTCTTCAGCCCACATGCACCTTCGGCTTCTTGCCGCCGTTCCACTTGCCGTCGAGCGCGCGCTCGATCTGGGCGGCGAGCTGCAGGAGCAGGCCGTCATTGGCCTGCTTGGCGATAGCCTGGATGCCGAGCGGCAGGCCGTGGTCTTGCTCTGCCATCGGCATCGAGATCGCGGGCATGCCGCAGAGATTGGCCAGCGGCGTGAAGGCGAAGAAGCGCCAGAGATTGCCGAACCAGTCGAGGACGTCAGGATTGTCGGAGATGGTGAGATATTCCCTGGTGCCGACTTTCGGCGTCGGCAGCGCGGTGATCGGCGTCAGGATCACGTCCCACTGCTCGAAGAACGCGCCGAAGCCGCGCGAGGTCGTGTTGAACACGCCTTGCATCTTCGCGCGTTCCGCGAAGGTCGTGTGGCGACCGGCCTCCCAGATCCGGATGTTCATGGGCTCGATCAGATCCTCCGGCGGCTTTTCCAGCCCGCGTGCGGCGAGCATGTTGGAGATTACCACGGCAAAATTGCTGATGTAGCAGGTGGTCTGTGCCGCGAACGCGGCGCGGAAGTCGAGCTCGGGCAGCGCGTATTCGACGTGATGGCCGAGGCCTTCGAGGAAGCGGCCGGTTTTCTCCAGCTCGGCGGCGATCTCTGGCGTTGCGGTGTAGTCGCCCCAGGTGTGCGACAGCGCGATGCGAAGCTTTGACGGGTCGCGCTTGATCATCTCCGAATACGGCTGCGCCGTGGTCCAGAACGGCATGAACTCGCCGGGCGCAGGCCCGCGCGCGTGATCGACGAAGGCAGCGGTGTCGCGCACCGAGCGCGATTGACAGCCCTGGATCGAGACGAGACCGGTGAGGTCGGACATGTGCGGGGCCAGCGAGAACACGCCGCGCGACACTTTCAGCCCGATATTGCCGTTGACGCCGGCGGGAATGCGGATCGAGCCGCCGCCGTCGGTCGCATGCGCGATCGGGACGACGCCGGCCGCGACCATCGCCGCGCTGCCCGCCGACGAGCCGCAGGTGGTGTAGTCGGTATTCCAGGGATTGCGCGTGACGTAGACGGCGGGATTGTCGGCCGAGCTGCAAACGCCGAATTCCGGCGTCGTGGTGCGTCCGATCAGGTTCAGTCCGGCCTGACGGAATTTACCGGTGAGGAACGTGTCGGCCGCGGCGCGATTGCCGCGCATCAGCAGCGAGCCCATTTCCTGGAGCCGGCCCTTCATGGTCGGTCCGAGGTCCTTCATCAGGAAGGGCAGGCCGGCGAACGGGCCGGCAAGATTGGCGCCGTCCTTGGCCGGATCGGCGATCACGTCCTCGAACAGCTCGACCACGCCCGACAGTGCCGGATTGACCTTGGCCACGCCCGCGGCGGCCTGGCGCGCCAGCTCCTTCGCCGTCAGCTCGCCCTTGCGGACGCGCGCTGCCAGTCCGACGCCATCGTGCTGCGCCCATTCGTTCCAGCTCATCGGCAAAGTCATGAAGTCAAAATCCCCGTGGGTAGCGGCGTCACCTTTTTCGCAAGGGCCCGCGTGAATCAACTGAGCCGGCGCGAAGGGCAGGGTTGCGCCGGGCGGAGAGGTCGCAGCGTCATTAAGACAGCCGTGCGATCACCGCAACCGGGCCGCCGCCCGCCGGCCCCTGATGCTCGGCACCACCGGAGACATAGACCGCACCGGTGCCGGCGAGGCCGGCGATCAGGCCGCCGACGGCTGCGCGGGCGTGGCGCGTCGAGCTGATGTCGGTGTCTTCGAGCATAGTGTGGCGGAAGCCGCGCACGCTGCCATCAGGCGAGGCCTCGGCCTTGGCGAAGATATTGACGAGCTCGCGGCCCTCGGTGGCTAGCGGCGCGACGCCAAGGCCAACGCTTTTCAGCGCCGAAACCACCGCCGGGGCATCGATCGCATCGTTCATCACGGCGTGGCCGATCTCGAACTCGCTCGCTGAAGACGCTGAGTTGCCGAGCACGATGATGACGTTGTGCATCAGCTCGATCCCTGACGAGGTGGACGCAACCGACGAGAACAGATCGTAGCGCCGCAGCACGTCGTCGTCGCCAACATCGGAAGAGATCTCGCCGAGCGCGACCGCGACCCCTAGCGCAGAGGCGCCGCGCGAATAGGCCATCGAGCTGTAGGCGCTGGTCGTGGCCGTCTTGTTGCCGCGCGCGTTTGCTGCTTCGACGCGGTCGCTGGTGAGCAGCGGGCACTTGATCTGCACGAAATGGACGTCGGCTGGATCGGTGATGCCGGCATCCGCCATCGCGGCAGTCACCGCCTTGGCCGTTTCCATGATCTGTGCGGAGCGGCCGATCTCTTCGGGGAGGAAGTCCCGCGTGTGCGCCATGCCGATGCTCAAGCGCTTGCCGGACATGCCTGCCGGGCGCTCAGCCTGGCGCCGCGTGAACACCGTGATATGCGGGCTGAGCACGCCTTCGGTGCCGCCCGACATCACGAAGGCGATGCGCTGCTCGACCGCCTCTGGCGAAAGGCCGAGTTCTGGCGCCAGTACCGTGCACAACGCAGCAACGGCATACTCCCGCGTAAAATCGTTGACGCCGCCATTGCCTTCGGTCTTGCCGAGGATGGCCAAAATCGTGGTCGGGTCGATCGCGCCGGAGCCGATCATGGCCATGAGGCCGGAGACGTCGCCCGGGCCCTTGGTGGCGACCTTGATGACGCCGACCGATGCTGTCCGCATGACTGGTCCTTACGTGGAGTTCGGTGGTCCGGCGGATGAACCAGCCGTCGAACCGGGGCGGCTGTCAAGCCACAGGCGATGGCCGCGCGCCCGTCACCCTGAGGTGCGAGGCGTGCGGTGCGAAGCGCCGCACGGGGAGCCTCGAAGGGCGACGGCCCGGCTGCATCCTGGCCGTTCATCCACCATGTGGCGCGTTGCGCCCCATGGTTCGCACCTCAGGATGACGGCGCCAATATCTTGATCGACGCAACACAGCGCCCGCCCGCATCCCCACGAATGTGGCGAGATCGCATCCGGTTCAACAAAAAAATCCTCTGTCGACGGTTGCGCGCCGCACCTTGATGAATCAACCTCGGTTGGTCCATAAGCGGCGTCCCGCTGCCGGTGGTTCGCCCCCGCGTCGCGTGCTTGATAGAGGGATTCTCGCGTGGCAAATATCAACCAGAAAATTGCGCAGGAGCTTGGGGTACGGGCGGAGCAGGTCGAGGCGACGGTGACGTTGCTCGACGGCGGCGCCACGGTTCCCTTCATCGCCCGCTACCGCAAGGAAGCGACCGGTGCGCTCGACGACGCGCAATTGCGCACCCTGGAGGAGCGCCTGGGCTATCTGCGCGAGCTCGAAGACCGCCGCAAGGCGATCCTCGAATCGGTCCGCGAGCAGGGCAAGCTTGATGCCGCGCTCGAAGCCTCCATTCTCGCCGCCGACAGCAAGGCGCGTCTGGAAGACATCTACCTGCCGTTCAAGCCGAAGCGCCGCACCAAGGCCGAGATCGCCAAGGAAGCCGGGCTCGAGCCGCTCGCCAATCAGCTGATGGCGGAGCCGGGCAACGATCCGAAGGTCGTGGCCGAAACCTTCATCAACGCCGAGAAGGGCGTCGCCGATGCCGCTGCCGCGCTCGATGGCGCCCGCGCCATCCTGGTCGAGCGCTTCGACGAGGACGCCGACCTGATCGGTGCTTTGCGCGAGGAGATGTGGACCAACGCGCGCATGGCCTCCAAGGTGCGCGAGGGCAAGAAGACCGAGGGCGAAAAGTTTGCCGACTATTTTGAATTCTCCGAGCCGCTGACCAAGCTGCCGTCGCACCGCATCCTCGCGATGTTCCGCGGCGAGAAGGAGGAAATCCTCGACCTTCAAATGCAGGCTGAGGCCGAAGCGCCGCCGCCGGGCGTCCCGAGCGCTTATGAATTGAAGATCATGAAGCGGTTCGGCATCGCCGACCTCAAGCGCGCCGGCGACCGCTGGCTGATCGATACCGTGCGCTGGGCCTGGCGTACCAAGATCCAGGTGCATCTCAACATCGACCTGCGCATGCGGTTGTGGAACGCCGCCGAGACCGAGGCCGTGCGCGTGTTCGCCTCCAATTTGCGCGACCTGCTGCTCGCGGCACCCGCCGGCACCCGCGTCACCATGGGGCTCGATCCCGGCTACCGCACCGGCGTCAAGGTCGCCGTCACCGACGCGACCGGCAAGGTGGTCGATACCGCCGTGATCTATCCGCACGAGCCGCAGCGGCAGTGGAACGAGGCGCTTGCGATCCTCGGCAAGCTTGCGCTCAAGCATCGTGTCGAGCTGATCGCGATCGGCAACGGCACCGCCTCGCGCGAAACCGACAAGCTCGCAGGCGATCTCGTCAAGGGCCTGGCCGAGCTGAAGATGACCAAGATCGTGGTGTCGGAAGCCGGCGCGTCGGTCTATTCGGCCTCGGCCTTCGCCTCGGAGGAGTTGCCGGGTCTCGACGTCACCCTACGCGGCGCGGTCTCGATCGCACGGCGGCTCCAGGATCCGCTCGCCGAGCTCGTCAAGATCGAGCCCAAGGCGATCGGCGTCGGCCAGTACCAGCACGACCTCGGCCAGGCCAAGCTCGCCAAATCGCTCGATGCCGTGGTCGAAGACTGCGTGAACGCGGTCGGCGTCGACGTCAACACCGCCTCGGCGCCGCTGCTTGCCCGCGTGTCGGGCGTCGGCTCCGGCCTTGCCTCGAGCATCGTGGCGCATCGCGACGCCAACGGCCCGTTCAAGTCGCGCAAGGCGCTCAAGGACGTGCCGCGGCTCGGGCCGAAGGCGTTCGAGCAGTGTGCCGGCTTCCTGCGCATCCTCGGCGGCGAGGACCCGCTCGATGCGTCCGGCGTGCATCCGGAAGCCTATCCCGTGGTGCGCCGGATTCTCAGCGCCACCAAGAGTGACATCAAGGCACTGATCGGCAGCAGCGAGATCGTGCGTACGCTGAAGCCCAAGGATTTCGTCGACGAGACCTTCGGTCTGCCGACCGTCACCGACATCCTGCGCGAGCTCGAGAAGCCCGGCCGCGACCCGCGTCCGGCGTTCAAGGCCGCGGTGTTCAAGGAGGGCGTCGAGGAGATCAAGCATCTCCAGAAGGGCATGATCCTCGAGGGGACCGTGACCAACGTTGCCGCCTTCGGCGCCTTCGTCGATATCGGCGTACATCAGGACGGCCTGGTTCACATCTCCGCAATGTCCAGGAACTACATCAAGGATCCGCGCGAGGTGGTGAAGCCCGGCGACATCGTCAAGGTGAAAGTGCTGGACTTCGAGGTCGCCCGCAAACGCATCTCGCTGACATTGCGCCTCGACGACGAGGTCGGCGCCAAGAAGGACGCGCCCGGCATGCAGCGGGACAACAGCTCGCGAAACCCCGCGCGCATGACGTCGTCGGCGCCGCGCAACCAGGAATCCTCCGGCGGCGGTGCCCTGGCCGAAGCCATGCGCCGCGCGGCCGAGAAGAACGGCGGCAAGCGGGCGTGATACTTGAACCTCTCCCCGCTCCTTGCGGGGAGAGGTCGGATCGCGCTAGTGATCCGGGTGAGGGGCAAGGCATGCGGTTGACCGGATCAAAGGTCGCCCCGGCTCGTAACTTGATGGTGCACGGGACAAGCGTTGCGATCACTTTTTAGATCGCATTGGCGGGACGCAGCCCCTCACCCCACCCTCTCCCTGTCAGAACGGGGCGAGGGAGCGAAAGAGCGTTCGTCCCTAACACCTGCGTCAGAATCTGGCGCGTTTGTAAGTTGAAGGTGCCTGTCCGTTCCTCTCATCTGATCCTCCTCGCGCGGCAGAAAGATCGCCGCGCAGCACGGAGGATGCTTCGATGGACAACAGGCTTCTCAAAGGCGTCACTGCGGTGACGCTCGCCGCAATGATGGCGCTCGCTTCACCTGTGCTTGCCCGTGGCGGCGGCGGCGGCGGCGGTGGCGGAGGCCATGGCGGTGGCGGCTTCGGCGGTGGTGGCCATGGCGGCTTTGGCGGTGGCGGGCATTTCGGTGGCGGCGGAATGCATGCGGGTGGCTTCGGCGGCATGCGCGCGGGTGGTTTCGGCGGCATGGGTGGCGCGCGCTTTGCTGGCGGCCCGGGCTTCGGTGGAGCCCGCTTCGTCGGCTCGCCAATGGCTGCCCGCGCCGCCATCGGGCCGCGCTTTGCCGGTGCACCATTAGCGACCCGCGCCGCTTTCGGCCCGCGGTTTGCTGGCCCGGGCTGGCACGGCAGGCCGTTCATTGGCCGCCATGCCTTCTTCCACCGTCACCGCTTCAACCGGTTCGCTTTCGTCGGCGCGCCGTTCTTCTATGCCAACTATGCCAACTATTACGACGATGGTTGCTGGCGCAGGAGCTTGACGCCCTATGGATGGCAATGGGTCAATGTGTGCGGAGACTATTGGTAGTCGCATCGCGGTACCGCACCATTGTCGCGATCGCCACCGGGCGGTTCCGCTCAGCCCCGGAACGGGATAGTCTGGTGGCGATCGTCGCGCGGAGTTTTGCATGACCGGAGGTCACCGCCGCATTCTGGTCGTCGAGGACGATCCGGAAACCGCAGGCCAGCTCGTCGAGGAACTCACCACCTCGGGCTACGACGTCGATCTTGCCGCGACGGGTCGTGAAGCCCTGAGCCACGGCGTCGCCCGCGACTATGCCGTGATCACCATCGACCGCATGCTGCCCGACATCGACGGCATCGCCGTGATGCGCCAGTTGCGCGACGACGGCATCGCCGCACCCTTCCTGATCATCTCCGCGCTCGGCGAGGTTGACGACCGCGTGCGCGGTTTGCGCGCCGGGGGCGATGACTATCTCGTCAAGCCGTTCTCCTTCGTCGAGCTGCTGGCGCGCCTCGAGGCGCTCGGCCGGCGCAGCGAGACCGTCGCCAAGGAAACGATTTTGCGGGTCGGCGATCTCGCCATCGACCTGATTGCGCGCAACGCCAGCCGGCGCGGCCGGAAAATTCCGCTGCTGCCGCGCGAGTTTCAGCTGCTCGAATATCTCGTCCGCAACGAGGGCCGCGTCGTCTCCCGGGCGATGCTGCTCCAGCATGTCTGGGATCTGCATTTCGATCCCTCCACCAACATCATCGACGTCTATGTCGGGCGGGTCCGCCGCAAGGTCGACGATGCCCAGGCCTATCCGCTGATCCATACGATCCGCGGCATCGGATATTGCATCCGTGCTCCTGGCTAAGACGCTCCGCTCCTCCACCTTCCGTCTGGCACTGATCGCGATCGCGGCGTTCGGCCTGATCGTCGCGGCGATCATGGCCTATGTCTATTTCGGCACGATCGCCTATGTGCAGGGCCGGGTCGGCGACGCCGGCGATCACAGCGGCTTCACCGCGATGATCGAGCTCGCGATGGTCGCCGTCGCCGTGCTGCTGGCCGTGCTGGCCGGGGTCGCGGCCGTGCTGGTGACGCGGCGCACGGTCGGACGGATCGAGGAGATCAATGCGACCAGCCGCGCCATCATGCTGTCGGGGCTCGACCGGCGCATTCCCTTGCGCGGCAGTCACGACGAGTGGGACCGCGTCGCCGAAAACCTCAACCAGATGCTCGACCGCATCGAGACGCTGATGGGTGAGGTCAAGCAGGTCAGCGACAACGTCGCCCACGATCTGCGCACGCCGCTGACGCGCATGCGCGGCCGGCTGGAAAAGGCCTATCACACCCCGCGAAATGGCGAGGCCGATGCCGTGCTGATCGGCGACACCATCGCCGATCTCGATTCGGTGCTCGGGATGTTCGCTTCCATCACGCGGATCTCGGAGATCGAGACTCGCGCCCGCCGCAGTGCGTTTCGCACGCTCGACCTCGCTGAAATCGCCGGTGAGGTCGTCGAGCTCTACGACGCCGCGGCCGAGCAGGTCGCGACCCGCCTCAGCCTTGACGGCGACCGCGAGGTGGCGATTACGGGGGACCGCGACCTGCTGTTCGACGCCATCGCCAATCTCGTCGACAACGCGATCAAGCACGGCCGCGCGGGCGGGCAGGTCACCGTGACCTGTCGCAGCGCCGGTGGTGGGGCGGTGATCGCGATCGCCGACGATGGTCCGGGCATTCCCACCGGAGAGCGCGATCACGTGTTCAAGCGCTTCTACCGGCTCGAACAGAGCCGTTACACGCCGGGCAACGGTCTGGGCTTGAGCCTGGTCGCGGCCGTTGCCGGTCTCCATGGCGCCGAGATTGCACTGCACGACAATGCGCCGGGCCTCACGGTCCGGCTCAGCTTCCCGGCGACATCAGGGCGATAGGAGCTGACGGCGTCATAGCTCGATCACGCCGCGGCGTGCCGCATGCGCGACCGCGTCGGTGCGGCCGGTGGCATCCAGTTTGTCGAGCAGCGAACCGACGTGGAATTTGACCGTGTGCACGGAAATGCCGAGCTGGCGCGCGATCAGCTTGTTGGACGCGCCTTCCGCCATCAGCGCCAGGACATCGAGCTCGCGCTGCGTCAGCGCGATGTCGTCCGGCATGATGCGCGGATCGCGGGCCATGACCGTCGCCGTGGCGGCCTCGCCGGGCGCGGCGAGCCGAAGCCCGGCGATGTTGCCGAGCAAGACCGCCAGGCGATCGGCGAGGGCGGGATCGTCGATCTCCAGGGCGAGCACGATCTCGGGCGCGCTGTCCTCGCTCACGCCTCCGGCCTCTCGCCGATCGTGACCTTGAAGCTGACTGGCTCGCCGCCGCGGCGCACCGCGACATCGACCACCGTGCCGACGCTCGCAGGTCCCAGCGTCCGCGACAGCGCACGCACGCCGGAGAGCTTCTGGTCGTTGACCGCCACGATGACGTCGCCCTGGCGGATGCCGGCCGCAGCCGAAGGACCGGCCTTGTCAACATTCATCACCATCGCGCCGATGCCATCGTCGAGCCGCACCGGCTGGAGCCCGACGCCGAGATATCCGCGGGCGATGCGGCCGCGCGTCTCGAGTTGTGCCGCGACCCGCTCGATTGTCGCCGTCGGGATCACCAGGACCCGCCGCGGCCCGAGCACGGCCATGCCGAAGGCGACGCCTGATGCATCGAGCGCGAGCCCGCCTTGTTGCGCGAAGCGCAGGCGCACGTCGAGCTCGATCCGCGCATCGATGTCGCCGCCGCGCAAAGAGCGCCAGCTCTTGCCGGACAGTGATACCATGCCGAGCGCCGCGCTCGGCGCATCGCGATCGGTGGCGACGACGACCGACAGCGTGCCGAGGGGCGGAACGGTCGCGGCCAGCTTGACCGGCGCAAGACTGGCATCGGTGCGCAACAGCGCGATGTCGGTCGTATGGTCGCGGCCGACGATTGTGGCGGCCGCGGTGCTGCCGTCGGGGAGGCTGATCTGGATATCGCCCTCGTCGGCCAGCGCTTCGTCGGCGGTGACGATCAAGCCGAGTTTCCAGACGAAGCCGGTGGCGCGGGAGCGATGCGAATGCACGGCGACGACGGATGGCGCGGTGCGCGTCACGACATCCGCGAGCGCGGACGAAAGGGAAGACAGAGGAGTTGGGGCGGTCATGGAAGGCTCCTGTAATTCGTCCTTAATCTGGGATGTCGCGGGCGATTGCGAAACTGGCCGGGTGGCCAGGACAGGCGGGGCGGACCGGCCTCCGCAGGACCGCGGCCGACGAACATGTGATTGGGACGCCTTCACGGGAACGTGTAGCAATCCAGGAATTGCACTGTACGACCTCCAGCGTTTCCAGCGAGCCCCGACCGATGACCGTCGACTTCACCCGCCGCACTCTGCTTCAACTCGCCGGTGCGACCTCGCTCGCGATGGCGGCCGCCGCCGCCGCTCGGGCCGAGGGCATGCCGCAAGGCGGCGGGCCGACCTATGCCAGCCGCACGCCGATGCGGGTGGGCATGGTGACGCTCCGGGTCAAGAATCTCGACAAGGTCGCGGACTACTACCGCGACGTGCTCGGGCTGACCGTGATGGAGCGCTCCGCCGGCGCCGCGACGCTCGGCACGGCCGGTATCACGCTGCTCGTGCTGGAAGCCCGTCCCGAGGCCGCGATCGAGCCGCGCAATGCCGCGGGCCTCTACCACACCGCCTTCCTGATGCCGTCGCGCAAAGACCTCGCGCGCTGGCTGGTGCACGCAGCCTCGCATCGCGTGAAGCTGTCGGGCTTCGCCGATCATCTCGTCAGTGAATCCGTCTATCTCGACGACCCCGAAGGCAACGGCATCGAGGTCTATGCCGACCGCGATCCCTCGCAATGGCAGTGGAGCGAGGGCAGCGTGAAGATGGCGAGCGACGAGCTCAACATCCCCGACCTCTTGTCGCTGACCAATACGCGCGTGGCAGACTACGCCAAGGCACCGGACGGTCTGCGCGTCGGCCACATGCATCTGCGTGTCGGCGATCTCGCCGAGGCCGAACGGTTCTATCACGGCACGGTCGGCCTCGATCCGACCCGCCGCCGTGGCGGCGCCGCGTTCCTGTCGTCGGGCCGCTATCACCATCACCTCGGCATGAACGTCTGGCAGAGCCAGGGGGCCGGCCAACGCGACGATCAGACCACGGGGCTCGCCTGGTTCTCGCTGGTGATGGCGAAGCAGGACATTCTCGCCGCGCAGGAGGAACGCCTGCGCAAGGGCGGCGCGCATGTCACGGCGCTCGCCAACGGTGTGGAGGCCGTCGATCCCTGGGGCACGCGGGTGCGCCTGATCAGGGTTTGATCGCTGGCGCGGGCATTGCTATGACCGGTCAGGCGCTAGCCAGTTTTGCGGGGTTCAGCCTGACATGCCCGATTTTCACGGCGTCTTTCCCTATCTCGTTTCGCCCGTCGACGCCGATGGCACGGTGCGCACCGAAGTCCTCGGCAAGCTCTGCGACGATTTGATTGACGCAGGCGTGCACGGGTTGACGCCGCTGGGTTCGACTGGCGAGTTTGCCTATCTCAATGCCGCGCAACGCACCGCGATCGTGCGGGCCACCATCGAGGCGGCGAAGGACCGTGTGCCGGTCGTGGCCGGCGTCGCCTCCACCTCGACGGCGGACGCAGTGGCGCAGGCGAAGGCCTACGAGAGGCTCGGCGCAACCGGCATTCTGGCGATCCTGGAAGCGTACTTTCCGCTCGCCGATGCCCAGGTCGAATCATACTTCCGCAGCATCGCGGATGCCGTGGACATCCCCGTCGTCATCTACACCAATCCGCAATTCCAGCGCTCCGACCTCACGCTCGACATCATCGCGCGCCTCGCTGAACATCCGCGCATCGGCTACATCAAGGACGCCTCGACCAACACCGGCCGGCTGCTCTCGATCATGAACCGCTGCGGCGATGCCTTGCGGGTGTTCTCGGCCTCCGCCCATATCCCGGCCGCTGTGATGCTGATCGGCGGCCTCGGCTGGATGGCGGGACCGGCCTGCATCATTCCGCGCCAGAGCGTCGCGCTCTACGACCTCTGCAAGGCCGGCCGCTGGGACGAGGCCATGGCGCTCCAGCGCAGGCTGTGGCGGATCAACGAGGCTTTCGCCCGCTTCAACCTCGCCGCCTGCATCAAGGCGGGCCTTGCGATCCAGGGCTACGACGTCGGCGATCCCGTCCCGCCGCAGGCCGCGCTGACCGTGGAGGCGCGCAAGGTCGTGGAAGCGGCGTTGAGGGAGCTTTCTCCGTAGCAGTGCCGTAGGGTGGGCAAAGCGTAGCGTGCCCACCATCCTGGTCGCATCCGTTGAGAGATGGTGGGCACGGCGCAAGCGCGCCTTTGCCCACCCTACGGAATCGTGGATTTGCGGGACGGCATGCCGAAATCGTGGATATCCCGCCCAAAACCGCGGCTGGTATGCCTCCGATCGATCCGCTAAAAGGCTGCCCGCAGTTTCGAAAAGACCCTGAGGACCCCACGGAATGAACATTCTTCCCGGCAATTTGCGTTTCGGAGCGGGCCAGCCCGTCAAGCGTTTGGAAGACCAGCGGCTGCTCACCGGGAAGGGTCAGTTCATCGACGACAAGCCGGAGGAGGGCGCGCTGTGGTTGCATGTGCTGCGCTCGCCGCATGCCCACGCAAAGATCGTCGCGATCGACACCAGCGCTGCGGCATCGATGCCCGGCGTCACCGCGATCTACACCGGCGCTGACCTCGTCAAGGACGATATCGGCACCATTCCGACCCTGAGCATCTTCAAGCGCCCCGACGGCAAGCCGATGACGGTGCCGCCGCGCCGCCTGCTCGCCCATGAGATCGTCCGCTACGCCGGCGAAGCGATTGCGGCGGTGGTTGCTTCCTCCCGCGCGGAAGCGCAAAGCGCGGCCGAAGCGATTGCGGTCGAATATGACGTGCAGCCCGCGGTGGTCGATCCCGTCGAGGCCGTAAAACCCGGCGCGCCCGTGGTGTGGCCCGAGGCGCCCGACAACATCGTCGGCGCGATGAGCTATGGCGATGCCGCCAAGGCGGACGAGGCGTTTGCCAAGGCCGCGCATACGGTCGAGCTCGACATCGTCAGCCAGCGTCTGGTGCCCTCCGCGATGGAGCCGCGCTCGACCATTGCCGAGATCGACAAGAAGACCGGCCGTCTTCTCCTGCACGTGCAGTCGCAGACCCCGGCCTCCACCCGCGACGTGCTGGCCGAAGCCGTGCTCAAGCGCCCCAAGGACAGCGTCCGCGTGCTGGTCGGCGACATCGGCGGCGGCTTTGGCCAGAAGACCAACCTCTATCCCGAGGACGGCATCGTCGCCTATGCCGCGACCAAGCTGAACAGGAAGATCCGCTGGCGCGGTGACCGCACCGACGAATTCGTCGGCGGTACCCATGGCCGCGATCTCACCTCGACGGCCTCCTTCGCGCTCGACGACAAGGGCAAGGTGTTGGCCTATCGCGTCAAGTCGATCGGTTGCACCGGCGCGTACTCCTCGGGTGCGGCGAACATCATTCCGCTGGTGCTCGGGCCGTTCGTGCAGACCGGCGTCTACGATTTGCCGCTGGTGCATTTCGAGGTGCAGTCGGTGATGACCCACACCGCGCCGGTCGGTGCCTATCGCGGCGCGGGCCGGCCTGAAGCGGTGTTCATCGTCGAGCGTCTGTTCGACGCCGCCGCGCGAAAGATCGGCATGGATCCGCGTGCGATCCGTAAAGCGAACTACATCAAGCCGGCGCAGCTGCCCTACACCAACGCCGCGGGCCAGGTTTACGATTCCGGCGCCTTCGCCCACATGCTCGATCGCGCCGTGAAGTTGGCCGATTGGGACGGCTTTGCCGCGCGCAAGAAAGCCGCGAAGAAGAAGGGCCTGCTCTACGGCCGCGGGCTCACCTCCTACATCGAGTGGACCGGCGGCCGCGCCCACACCGAGAAGGTCAGCCTGCACGCGACGTCGCAGGGCCGCGTCGTGCTGCATTCCGGCACCATGGCGATGGGGCAGGGGCTGCAGACCACCTACACCCAGATGATCTCCGACACGCTCGGCATCGCCATGGACAAGATCGACGTCGTCCAGGGCGACACGGATCTCGCGATGGGCTTCGGCAGCGTCGGCTCGCGCTCGCTGTTCGTCGGCGGCACGGCGGTCGCGGTCTCATCCAACGATCTGATCCAGAAGGCGCGTGAGAAGGCAGCCAACGTGCTGGAGACCTCGGTCGAGGATATCGAATATCAGGGCGGCATGCTCACCGTGGTCGGCACCGACCGCCGCATCAGCCTGTTCGATCTCGCCGAGAAGGAGGGCAGCGCCAAGCTCAGCGTCGATTCCGAAGGTGAGGTCGATGGCCCGAGCTGGCCGAACGGCACGCATATCTGCGAGGTCGAGATCGACCCCGAGACCGGCGTCTCCAAGGTCGTGCGCTACACCACGGTCGACGACGTCGGCGTTGCCGTGAACCCGATGCTGGTCACCGGCCAGATCCATGGCGGCGTCGCGCAGGGCATTGGACAAGCGCTGTACGAGGGCGTGTCCTACGATGAGGACGGCCAGCTCCTCACCGCGAGCTACCAGGACTATTGCATCCCCCGTGCTGACGACGTTCCGCCGATCGAGGTCACGCTCGACGACTCCGCGCCCTGCCGGACCAATCCGCTCGGCGCCAAGGGCTGCGGCGAATCCGGCGCCATCGGCGGCCCGCCCTGCGTCACCAATGGCGTGATGGACGCACTCGCCGAGCTCGGCATCACCCAGCTGAACACGCCCCTGACGCCGCAGAAGATCTGGAAGGCGATCCGGGACGCGAAGGTGGCGGGCTAGGATCTACAGTGGTGCGTAGCCCGGATGGAGCGCAGCGAAATCCGGGGCGCTATTGCCACGACGTCATTGCGAGCGCAGCGAAGCAATCCAGAGTCCCTCCACCGAGGGATTCTGGATTGCTTCGTCGCAAGGGCTCCTCGCAATGACGGAAGAGAGAGTTGTGGCCCTCAAATCCCCAGCATCATCTTCGCGATGATGTCACGCTGGATCTCCGAGGTGCCGCCGAAGATCGTGTAGGCGCGGCCGTTGAGATATTCCGGCACCACCGTCAGCATCTCCTCAGGCGTCGCCGGCGCGTGGTTGAGCTTGTAGAGCGGGCGCATCGGCTCGACCGCGAGCGCGTCGTGACCGATCACGTCGACCCCCAGCCGGGTCACGGCCTGCCGGATCTCGCTGTTGCGCAGCTTCAGGATCGACGACACCGCGCCGGGATTTTGCCCGGTCTGAAGTGCGGAGAGCACGCGCAGCTCGGTCATCTCCAGCGCGTCGATGTCGATTTCGACCTCGGAGATGCGCACGGCGATATCGGGGCTGTCGATCGCGCGGCCGGTCAGGTCCGACTCGGCCAGCTCCGCGATCGCCTTTAGTCCCTCGCGCAGCTTCGCTGACGCAATGCCGGAGCCCCGCTCGAACTCGAGCAGATATTTGCCGTAGGTCCAGCCTTTGCCTTCGTCGCCGACGCGGTTGGCCACGGGCACGCGCACATCGTCGAAGAACACCTGGTTGACCTCGTGGTCACCGCCGATGGTTAGGATCGGTCGTGTCGTGATTCCGGGCGTCTTCATGTCGATCAGAATAAAACTGATGCCGTCCTGCTGCCGCGGTCCGTCGCTGGTGCGCACCAGCGCGAACATGCGGTTGGCGTGGTGGGCGTGCGTGGTCCAGATTTTTGTGCCGTTGATAATGTAGTCCTCGCCGTCGCGCGCCGCGCGCGTCTTCAGCGACGAGAGATCGGAGCCGGAGCCCGGTTCGGAATAGCCCTGGCACCAATAATCCTCGCCGGAGAGGATGCGTGGCAGATAAAAATTCTTCTGCGCCGCCGAGCCGAAACCGATGATGACGGGTCCCACCATCTTGACGCCCATCACGTTGACATTGGGCACGCCGGCCCGAGCGCTTTCGGTCTCGAAAATCCAGCGCTGCGCCGGCGTCCAGTCCGGACCGCCATATTCGACCGGCCAGCCCGGTGCGCCCCAGCCCTGCCGGTGCAGCGCGCGCTGCCAGGCCATGCCGATATCAGGATCGGAGAACACCGACGGCGTCAGCGCGGTTGCGCGCTTCATCTCCTCGGTGAGATTCTTGGCGATGAAGCCGCGCACCTCGTCCTGGAAAGCGCGCTCCTCGGTGTTGAACGAGAGGTCCATGATGCGCTCCTTGTGTCAGGCCGTGCGGCCAAGCTGGGCGTGGCGGCTGTAATGGTGCGCGCTGCCGCCGAACAGCGTGTCGAAGGCGACCAGCCGCTTGAAATAGGCGCCGACCTCGAGCTCCTCGGTGACGCCCATGCCGCCATGAAGCTGGATCGACTGCTCGCCGACGAAGCGCGCGCATTTGCCGATCTTCGCTTTCGCACCGGAGGCGGCCCGCGCGCGCTCGATCGGCGGGCTGTCCACCTTCAGCGCGGCGCGCAGCGCCATCGAGCGCGCCTCGTCGACCTGCATTGCCATGTCGGCGAGGCGGTGGCGGATCACCTGGTTGGCTGAGAGCGGCCGGCCGAACTGCTTTCGGATCTTGGTGTATTCCAGCGTGGTGTCGAGCAGCGTCTGCATGATGCCGACGGCTTCGGCACCTAACGCAGCCATGGCGCGATCGATGGCCCATTCGATCGCGGGCAGGGCGTCATGTCCGTCGCCGAGCAGGGCATCCTCCGGCAGCTCGACGCCGGACAGCTCGATATTGCAGGCCCGTCCGCCGCCGAGACGCTCGTAGTCGCTGATGGCGAGGCTCGGTGTCTTTGCCACCAGGAACAGGCCGATCCGCCCCGACGGTCCCTGATGGTCGTGGACATGCGCGGATACGATGATCTCGTCGGCGGCGTGGCCCTCGAGCACCGCGATCTTGCTGCCGGCAAGACGCCAGCCCTGCGCCGTCTTGTGGGCGACGGTCGCGACTTTTGCGAGATCGAACCGCGCCGTGCGCTCGGAATGGGCAAAGGCGAGCTTCAGCGATCCATCCGCGACCTTCGGCAGCCTCGCCTGCTTCTGCGCGGTGCTGCCGCATTTGTCGATGAGCGAGGCTCCAAGCACCACCGTTGCAACATACGGTTCCGACACCAACCCGCGGCCGAAGGCTTCCATCAGAATGCCGATCTCGACCGCGCCGCCACCGAGCCCGTCAAACTCTTCCGCGATCGGCAGTGCCAGCCAACCAAGCTCGGCGAACTGCTTCCACACCGCAGGGCTGAAGCCGGACGGATCGTTCGCCATTTTGCGGCGATGATCGGCATCGTAGCTCTCGGCCACGAAGCGTTCCGCGCTTTCGCGCAGCAGCCGTTGCTCGTCACTCAGATTGAGGTCCATGTCGTTACTCCGCGGCCGCCGGCGGCTTGCGCACGGAGGGATGCAGTCCGGATGGATCGACCACCATGCCGAACTCCTGAAGGTTATGGGCGTGACAGAGCTGATGCAGCGCAAAGGCCTGGTCGATCGCGGCGGGCTGGCCCATCACATCGACCGAGCGGTTCACGGCTTCCTTGGTCAGCTTCAGCGCGAAGGACGGCTTTGATGCGATCCGGCGCGCCAGCTCCAGCACCGACGCTGAAAGCTCCGCGCGCGGCACGACCCGGTTGACCATGCCGAGCTGATGCGCCTCCTGCGCACTCCATGCGTCGGCCGTGAACAGGAATTCCTTGGCCTTGCGCGGGCCGAGCTCCCAGGGATGCACGAACCATTCAACGCCACAGACGCCCATGGTCACCACCGGATCGCAGAACTGCGCATCGTCGCTGGCGACGATGAGGTCGCACGCCCAGGCCAGCATCAATCCGCCGGCGATGCACTTGCCGTGCACCTCGGCAATGGTCGGCTTGGCGAGGTTGCGCCAGCGCCGCGTGATCTGGAGATAGATTTCCTGCTCGCGCGCGAAGCGGCCATGCGCGCCTTGTTCGGCGAAGCCACCCCAATTTCCTACCGGCGGAAAATCGACGCCTGCGGCGTTCTTGTCGCCGGGGCGCAGATCGTGGCCCGATGAGAAATGCGGCCCGTTGCCGGCGAGGATGATCACCTTGACCGCGTCGTCCTGCACCGCCTCGTCGAACGCGGCGTTGAGGTCGTAGGTCATCTGCAGGTTCTGCGCGTTGCGCGCCTCGGGCCGGTTCATCACGATCCGGGCAATCGCCGGCTCCGGCCGCTCCACGAGGATGGTCTCGAACGAGCTCATCGCGTTCCCCTTGGCGTTTCCGTTCTTGTTTTGCTCAAGTTGACTATGTCGGCCAGGGATAGGCAAGGGGCTTGCGTCAGTCGGCTGCTTTTCGCGCCGCCGGCACAAGATGTCTGGCACCGCGCGCGTTCAATCTGATAGTTTACGCCAGATTTCACCGGGAGGAATTTGATGCGCAAGATCCTGACCGTGCTGGCGGCTCTGGCCTCGCTGAGCCTGACCAATTGCGGCTACAACGCCATCCAGAGCGAGGACGAGCAGATCAAGGGCAACTGGTCCGAGGTCGTGAACCAGTATCAGCGCCGAGCCGATCTCGTGCCCAATCTCGTCAACTCGGTAAAGGGTTTTGCGCAGCAGGAAAAGGACGTGCTGCTCGGCGTCACTAATGCGCGCGCCAAGGTCGGCAGCATCCAGGCGACGCCTGAGGTGCTGAACGACCCCGCCGCCTTCCAGAAGTTCCAGGCCGCCCAGGGCGAGCTCTCCAGCGCGCTGTCACGTCTCTTGGTCGTCACCGAGAACTATCCGCAGCTCAAGTCCGATGCGCTGTTCAAGGATTTGATGTCGCAGCTCGAAGGCACCGAGAACCGCATCACGGTCGCGCGCAACCGCTACATCAAGGCGGTGCAGGACTATAACGTCACCATTCGCTCCTTCCCGAGCAACCTCACCGCAATGATGTTCGGCTACAAGGAGAAGCCGAATTTCGCGGTCGACAACGAGAAGGAAATCTCGACCGCGCCGAAGGTCGATTTCAATCCGGCGCCGGCGCCGTCGAAATAAGCGCGCTCAGCCCCGATGCGCACCACATCCTCCGCTGTCATTCCCCGCGAAAGCGGGGAATCCAGTACGCCGCAGCTTCTCCGTGATCCGCCGGCGTCTCTGGAATACTGGATCGCCCGGTCGAGCCGGGCGATGACATCGAGGTTGTGGCGCGCTTGTTCTGCTGTTTCACTGTGCGTTGCCCTCTTGCTCGCGCTTGCACTTACCTTTGCCTCCCCCGCCTTGGCCGATGTCGCCGTGCCGCAACTCACCGGCCGCGTGGTCGATCAGACCGGCACGCTGTCGAGCGCCGACGTCGCCGCGCTGTCGCAAAAGCTGCGTGACTTCGAGACTCGCAAGGGCAGCCAGGTCGCCGTCCTGATCGTGCCGACGACCCAGCCGGAGACGATCGAGCAGTTTTCCATCCGGGTTGCAGACGCCTGGAAGGTCGGCCGCAAGAAGGTGGACGACGGCGCGATCCTCGTCGTCGCCAAGAACGACCGGCATTTGCGAATCGAGGTCGGTTACGGCCTCGAGGGAGCGCTCACGGACGTCACCTCCCGGCGCATCATCGACGAGATCATCACGCCGAAATTCAGGACGGGCGATTTTGCCGGCGGCATCTCCGATGGCGTCGATCGCATGATCCGCGTGATCGATGGGGAGCCGCTGCCAGTACCTTCGCCGACGGTGAATTTCGGCAATCTGGACGATATTGCGCCGCTGTTCATTGTGACGCTGTTCGCCTCGATCGGGGTCGGCGGCTTCTTCCGGGCCATGCTGGGGCGGCTGCTTGGCTCCTTGGCGACCGGCGGTATCATCGCAGCGCTGACCTGGCTCATTCTCGGGTCCTTTGCAATCGCGCTCGCGCTCGGAGCGCTGGGCTTCGTCATCGGCTTCATCGCCGATCTGTTTGCGGCGATGGCGCCAAGCCCGGGGTCGTCGCGCGGCGGCTCGTGGTCGAGCGGCTCTTCGGGGGGCGGCTGGAGCAGCGGATCGTCGTCCAGCGACAGCGGCGGTTTCAGCGGCGGCGGTGGCAGTTTTGGCGGCGGCGGCGCCTCGGGGAGCTGGTAGCGGTCATGAGCATCAAGCGCATTGCCAGACATCTCGTGCAGCATCATTGGCGGGCGAAGCAAATCTTCCCGCCAAAGGTGCTCGCCCGCATCGAGCAGGCGATCAGGCAGGGTGAGAGCACGCATTCTGGCCAGGTCCGCTTCGTCGTCGAAGGCGCGCTCGACGGGCGACCGCTGTTCCGCAACCAGCCGGCCCGCGCGCGTGCGCTCGATGTGTTCTCTCACTTGCGTATCTGGGACACCGCGCACAACAACGGCGTCCTCATCTATCTCCTGCTCGCCGACCGCGATGTCGAAATCGTTGCCGATCGCGGCATCGATGCGAAGGTTGGTGCGGAGGGCTGGGAGAACATCTGCCGCGCGATGGAGGCCGAGTTCGCCTCCGGCCGGTTCGAGCGCGGCGTGATCGGCGGCATCGCGGCGGTGTCGCGCGAGCTGGCGCGGTATTTTCCGCCGCAAGGCCCGCATGCGAACGAACTGCCGGATGCGCCGGTCGTGATGTGACGGATAGTGATGTGGGCGGAGCGGTGACGTGAACGGAGTGGGCGCCGCCCACTCCGTCATTGCGAGGAGCTCTTGCGACGAAGCAATCCAGACTGCGGCCTTGGAAAGATTCTGGATTGCTTCGCTGTGCTCGCAATGACGGTGTGGAGGCAGCCATTCCGCGGCCGTTCATCTTCCCCGGCTTACAATTTGTTTCACGCCCGCCACACCGGTTCCACGTTCCCGGCCAAATTCGGCCCCGGATGACTTCCTAAAATTTCGGTAAGCGGGTCCCGAAGTAAGGATTTCGCAAGCAATGAAAGTTACCAAAAGGTCAATCCAGAGTGGAGTATTCGAACTGTGAGCGAACCAATGGCTGAGCAGGCTGCCCAGGATACGAGCGTCGTGGAAGCTGCGACCGCGCCGCAGGCCGTCGAGGCTGCCGGCATCGAGGCCCCCTCGATCGCCCCCGACCATGAGTCGCCGCCCAAGCCTGATCCAGTCAAGGCAGAGGCCCCGAAGGTCGAGCCGCCCCGGATCGAAGTGCCGAAGTTCGAGACCAAGCCCGAGCCGAAGCCCGGCAAGCTCATCGTCATGGCACCGTCGGAGCGCTCCTGGGAGCGCGAGGAGTTTGCCCCGCATGTGAAGGCGGACGAGCCGCGCGAGACCGGCAGCAAGCGCCGCCTGTCGGTGATGGCCGCGGTGGTGGCGATCGCCGCCAGCGTCGGCGCCATCAGCGGCGCGCTCGCGACTGCGGGCATGATGCACTTCGCGGCCCCGGCCCCCGCGCCGGCGCAGGTCGCCGACACCAGCGCGCTGGAATCCTCGGTTGCCCGGATCGATGCCGATGTCGTCGCACTGAAGGCGAATGTCGAGCACACCTCCAAGACTGGCCTCAGCCAGTTCAATCGCGCCAATGACCGTCTCGACAAGCTCGAGAAGGCCCAGGCCGAGCCGATGGCCAAAATCGCAAAGCTGTCCGAGACCGTCGACAAGCTCCGCGCCACGCCGCCCGCGGCCCCCGCGCAGGCCGCCGCCGCCGCGAAGGAAACCACCGGCTCGATCGCGCCGACCCAGGTTGCGACCGCCGCCGCGGCACCGGTTCCGGCCCCGGCCGCGCCCAAGACCGAGGTCGGCCGGTTGCCGACGATCGACGGCTGGGTTCTGCGGGACGTTGCCAATGGCGGCGCGCTGATCGAGGGCCGCGGCGGCCTCTACGAGGTCTATGCCGGTGACCCCATCCCCGGAATTGGCCGCGTCGATGCGATCCGCCGTCAGGACGGCCGCTGGGTCGTCGTCACCAGCAAGGGCCTGATCGTCGCACGCTGAGCGTTCGATATCCGATCTTCAAAGAGGCGCTTCACCACCATGTGAGGCGCCTTTTTACTTGAATAGGCCGGCTTACGCGGTGTTACTGAAGGCATGAGCCGCGCGTTGCGAATTCTCTTTGCTGCCGCCGTCTTGCTTGGCGGAACTGTTTCGCTTTTCGCAGCGGAGAACGCGCCGTTGACGCGCGGCACGGCGATCATCGATCCCGATCTGCTCCGCAAGCTCGACCAGAACGATTCGCTCACGATCTCGCGCCTGCTATGGCCGGAGCGGAACGCAAACGTTCCGCTGACGACCGATTTGCTGTTCTCGTCGCTGTCCCAGCTCAAGGAGATTCCGCCGGCGATCGACGCGGAGTTCGACCGCTACATCATCAGGCAGAAGGCGGCGTACCCGACCGAGACCATTGGCGTCGGTGAAGGCTTTGACGTGCAGCTGTTCGATCGGGCCAATCTCAAATCCCGCGACACCCGCTTCGTGCTGGCGGGCATCGTCAATCGCATGGACCGCGCCTATGTCTCGGAGGAGTCGTGCGGCGAGATCAGGCTGATCTATCGGCTGGTGCGTTTCGAGAATAAGCCGGAAGGTGGCAAGACCGCAACGCGCCTGCCGATGACGTTCAATCTGGTGATGAAGGCACGCGATGCGCGCCAGACCGATGCGAGCGGTAAGCCTGTTACCTGCGCCGAGGTCGCGCGGCGCTGGCTCGACAATGGCGACTGGCAGGGGCTGATAGGCAGCGGCATCTCCCCTTCCGACGCCATGCTCGACCGCATCGAGACCAATATCCAGATATCGATCGCGCCGAAATCGGCACTGCACGATTTCCGCTCCGACTATCTGCTCAAGGTGTTCAAGTATAACGCCGCGACGAAGACGTTCGAGGAATCGACGCTGGAGAACCAGATCGATCGCGACCGCATCCTCGCCGACAACGATCTTCGACGTGACTTCAAGGCTTGGCTGCTTGCGCCGGAAAATCTCCGCGAGTTCGATCGCGGCACGGTGCTGATCCCCGAGACATTCCTGGCCAAGGCCGCGGTGGTGCCGACGCCCGCGGGCCTTGACGCTTCGCCGTTGCAGCCGGAGTTCGGCATGGTGCAAGGGGAGGACAGGGACAGCAACAAGGGCGAGCCGGTCTTCACCGACAACGACGTGGTCGGCGCGCTGAAGCAGGCGGCGGCGCGTGGCATCGACATGCAGAACATCCGCTCGATCGCGGGCTTCCAGCGCCGTCTCAACGACGTCACCTGCGGCGGCTGCCACCAGACCCGCGGCATCGGCGGCTTCCATTTTCCGGGCGTCGATTGGCTTGCGGACAAGCCGTCGAACTCCACCATCGTGCCGGCTTCGCCGCATTTCTTCGGCGATCAGGTCCGCCGCCGCGACATCCTGACCGCATTCGCCGCGGGCAAACGCCCTGATTTCTCACGCGGATTTGCCAGCCGGCCGCAGACCCGTGGCAGTGGGGAGCTGGCCGGTACCGAATATCAGGATGGCTGGGGCGCCCATTGTGCCCTGCAAAATGCGGGATCGGGAGCGCCGGATAAGAGTTTTACGTCATGGAGCTGTGCTAAAGGTCTCACCTGTCAGGCTGCCGCGGCATCGAGCCGCATCGGCATGTGCTTCATCAAGACGCGTTAGCGCGTGATCCGAAAAAAGTGTGTAGCGGTTTTTCGAAAAGATCACGCGCCAGATAAAGCCCGCAACCGATTTGGATGACCCATGACTGAGACCAGCGACGCCGACAAGGAGCGCAATCGCGAGATCGCGCGCAATGAGGAAGCCAAGCAGGTCACCGGCAGCATCCGCGTCAGCACCTGGGCGGTCGCGGTGGTCGTCATCGTCGGCGGGATTTTGTTCACGCTCGGCTGGCTGGCGCTGAGGGGTTAGTACCAGCGCTCTCACTTCGCGTAATTCGTCATCCGTTTGCCGGGCAAGAGCTCATAGGCCGGTTTCCAGTGAGGCAGCGCGGCCATGCGACCGAGCCAGGCGTTGATGGCAGGATGGCTCGCCGCGAAATCGAAGCCGTGCTCGTCGCTCGGATAGTGCAGGTAGGCCATCATCGAGATATCGGCGATCGTCGGCTTCGCCCCGATCGCAAAGGCATTATGCTGGAGATGTCCGTCGAGAATGCCGAGGAAGTCCTCGAGCCGCCGGCGAAAATGCTTCAGCACCTGCGGGTCGTTTTTCTCAGTGAACGCCCGCATGAAGCGATAGGTCGCCATGTAGCCGGTGAGCTTGTGGTTGTCCCAGAACAGCCAGCGCAGCAGCTCGAACTTTTCCTCCTCGGTCTCCGCGCCGAAACGGCCGTACTGCTCGGCAAGCTTGAGCAGGAGCGGTGCGGTCTGCGTCATCTTCACGCCGTCGACCTCGAGCACGGGAATCTCGCCCATCGCGTTCACGGCCTTGCGCCATTCCGCCGTGCGCGTGACGCCGCCGCCAAAATCGGTCCACACCGGCTCGAACGTCTCGCCGCAAAGCGTCAGCATCAACGCCAGCTTGTAGCTGTTGCCGGATTCCGGGAAGTAGTGCAGGCGGTAGCTGGGCATGGGGGCCTCACGAGACGCGATGTTGTCGTGAGTCTATAACGAGATCGTCCCACGCCGTCATAGCGAGCGCAGCGAAGCAATCCAGCAATGCATCTGGAGACACGAGCTATCTCCACCGTCGCCCCGGGCTCGCGCCTTGCGCGCCCCGGGACGACAGGGGAGTGTGTGGCGCCGCCTTACCCCACCGCGCCCGAACCCCGCAACTGCTTGATCGCCTTCTCGTCGTATCCCGCCCCGCGCAAAATCTCGTCACTGTGCTCGCCGACGGCCGGCGGCTTGCGCGGCTGGACCTTCTTGGCGCCGTCGATCCAGATCGGGCTGGAGATGGTGAGCATGGTGTCGTTCTCGAACGGCACCAGCACCTCGTTGTCGAGCATCTGCTTGTCGTTGGGGATGTCGTCGAGAATGCCGACGATGCCGAACACGAGGCCGTTGCCGTCGAGAATCTTGCGCCATTCGGCGAGATCCCTGGTGGCAAACGTCTCGTCAAAAATCTTGATCAGCTCGACCGAGCGGGCGTGGCGGTCAGCCTTGGTGGCAAAGCGCGGATCGGTGATCAGGTCTTCGCGTCCCAGGCATTTGGCGAGCGTCGGAAACTGCTTCTCCTCGCTCAGCAGCGACAGGATCAGCCAGCGGCCGTCCTTGCACTGGTAGTGGTTGGCGACCGCATTCAGCGCGCGCTCGCGCGGCCGCCGCTCGGCGAACCTGGCGCCGCAGAGCTTGGCCTGCGCCAGCGTGCCCGCGGCCCACACCCCGTTCGCCATCAGATTGGAGGCGACATGCGAGCCCTTGCCGGTCTTCTCGCGCTGATACAGCGCGGTGACGATGGCGCCATAGAACGCCATGGCGCAGGGATGGTCGCCCATGCCGGCGACCGAGCGAGCCGGCGTCGTGTGGGTGTCGGCGCGGACCAAGTCCATCAGGCCGGAGCGCGCCCAATAGGCGTTGCTGTCGAAGCCGGGCTTGTTGGCTTCTTCGCCCTTCTCGCCATAGCCGGTAAATGAGGCGTAGATCAGCCGGTCGTTGAGATGGGCGAGGTGGTCATAGGTGATACCGAGCTTGGCGCGCACCGGCGGCGGCATGTTGGTGATGAAGACGTCGGCCTCTTCGCACAGCTTGTAGAGCACGGCCTGCGCCTCGGGCTTTGCGAGGTCGAGCGCGATGCTCTTCTTGTTGCGGGCCTCCAGCAGCCAGGCGAAATTGTGCTCGCTGGTCGGATAGCCCGGAATGTTGGGCAGATTGCGGTAGGGGTCGCCGGCGCCGGGCGGCTCGATCTTGATGACGTCGGCGCCGAAATCCGACAGCACGGTCGCGGCCGCGGGCGCTGCGATGAAGCTCGCGCAGTCCAGAACCTTGAGCCCTGCAAAAATGCCCTTTTCCATCGCGGCGTAGCTCCCTCGCTCTTGTTGTTTCCCGCGCGCTGGAATTGGCGCGGGCCAAGTCATGGCAGCATTAGACCGATGTTTTGCCGGGATGCAACGGCGCCAGGCGCAGGGCTTCACTCCTCTCCCGCAAGCAGCGCGGCATTGCCGCCGGCTGCCGCGGTGTTGATCGTCACGGTCTGCTCGGTCGCAAAGCGTGCGAGATAATGCGGGCCGCCCGCTTTCGGGCCGGTTCCGGACAGCCCGTTGCCGCCGAATGGCTGCACGCCGACCACGGCGCCGATCATGTTGCGGTTGACATAGATGTTGCCGACCTGGACGCGATCGATGATCGCCTCGATGGTGTCGTCGATCCGGGAGTGAATGCCGAGCGTGAGTCCATATCCGCTGCGCTCGATCGCCTGCAGCACGCGGTCGAGGTTTTCCGCGCGATAGCGCACGACGTGCAGGATCGGGCCGAACACCTCCTCGGTGAGCTGGCCGGCGTCCTTGAGCTCGAAAATGTGCGGGGCGACGAAGCAGCCGTCGGGCACGGTGCCGGCAAAGTGCAGCCGCACCTCGCTCTTCATCCGCGCGATATGCGCATCGAGGCGCTGCTTGGCCTCGGCGTCGATCACCGGACCGACATGGGTTGCGACATCTGCGGGATCACCAATCCTGAGTTCGCGCGCCGCGCCCGCGATCATCTCGATCATGCGGTCGGCGACATCCTCCTGCACGAACAGCAGCCGCAGCGCCGAGCAGCGCTGGCCGGCGGAGCGGAAGGCCGAGGTCACGACGTCGTCGGCGACCTGCTCGGGCAGCGCGGTCGCATCCGCGATCATGGCGTTGATGCCGCCGGTCTCCGCGATCAGCGGCACGATCGGCCCCTCCTTGGCGGCGAGCGTCCGGTTGATCAGGCGCGCGACCTCGGTCGAGCCGGTGAAGACGACGCCGGCGATGTCGGCATGCGCCGTCAGCACGGCGCCGATGCGGCCGTCACCGGTGACGAGATGCAGCGCGCTCCTGGGAATGCCGGCCTCGTGCAGCAGCGCTACGGCCTCACGCGCGATGCGCGGCGTCTGCTCGGCGGGTTTTGCGATCACGCTGTTTCCGGCCATCAGCGCCGCCGTGACCTGGCCCATGAAGATCGCCAGCGGGAAATTCCAAGGCGAGATCGCGACGAAGGCGCCGCGGCCGCGCATCGCGAGCGCATTGCTCTCGCCGGTCGGGCCCGGCATGGCGGCCTCAACGCCGAACAGCTTTCGACCCTGTGCGGCATAGTAGCGGCAGAAGTCGGCGGCCTCGCGCAGCTCCGATAGCGCATCGTCCAGCGTCTTGCCGCCCTCGGCTTGCAGCAGCGCGATGAAATGGGCGCTCCGGCTCTCCAACAGATGCGCGGCCTGCTCCAGTGCGGCCGCGCGCGTGGCCGCCGGCGTTCGGCTCCAGGCGGCAAAGCCGGCGCGCGCAGCAGTCACCGACGCATTGGCTCGGTCCGGCGTTGTGTCGGCTATGGGCTTGAGGTCGGCTGCCTCGGCCTTCGCGTCCGCCAGCAGCCGGTCGAGCGCCGCGCGCGCGCCGAATTCGACGCCGCGCGAATTGCGCCGCTCCGGCGCGAACAGATCGCCCGGCAACGGAATTTTAGGATGGGCCGCTGCTTGCGGCCGGACGATGGCATCGGCCGGACGCTGCAACAGCGCCACAACCGGCACACGATAGTCGGCCGCCTGCGCCACGAACGACGAGTTGGCGCCGTTCTCCAGCAGCCGCCGCACCAGGTAGGCGAGCAGGTCGCGATGGCTGCCGACCGGGGCATAGGTGCGGTAGGCGATGTCAGGATGATCCTTGGCGAGCTGCTCGTAGAGCGCCTCGCCCATGCCGTGCAGGCGCTGGAATTCGAAGCCGCCGCCATCTTGCGCAAGCTCCAGCACGGTCGCGACCGTCAGCGCGTTGTGGGTGGCGAATTGCGGGAAGATGCGCGGCCGCAGGGCCAACAGCTTCTGCGCGCAGGCGACGTAGTTCAGATCCGTCATCGTCTTGCGCGTGAACACGGGATAGCCGTCCAGCCCGCGCTCCTGCGCGCGCTTGATCTCGGTGTCCCAATAGGCGCCCTTGACCAGCCGCACCATCAGCTTGCGGTCATGCGCGCGGGCGAGCGCGTCGACATAGTCGATCACGGCGCTGGCGCGCTTCTGATAGGCCTGGATCGCCAGGCCAAAGCCGTCCCAGCCGCTGAGCGAGGGATCGGCGAGCGTTGCCGCGATCACGTCGAGCGACAGCTCCAGCCGGTCGGCTTCCTCGGCATCGACGGTGAAGTTCAGATCATGGGCCTTGGCGCGCTGCGCCAGATCGAGCAGCTGCGGCACCAGCTCGGCCATCACGCGCGCGCGGCTGATCGCCTCGAAGCGCGGATGCAGCGCCGAGAGCTTGACCGAGATGCCGGGACGGTCGGGCAGGGGATGGCTGCCCGCTGCCTTGCCGATGGTCTCGATCGCACTGGCATAGGCGTCGAAATAACGCCTGGCGTCCCCCGCCGTGCGCGCGCCTTCGCCGAGCATGTCGAAGGAGTAGCGCGTCTTCTGACCGGAGCGCGGCTTACCCCGCTCCAGCGCCTGCTCGATGGTCTCGCCCAGCACGAAATGATTGCCCATCAGCCGCATCGCCTGGCGCGTGGCGGTGCGCACCGCCGGCGCGCCCAGCCGCTTCACCAGCCGGCCGATGGTGCCGTCGGGCGTCTCGCCGGGCTGGATCACCCGCGCCGAGAGGCCGAGCGCCCAGGCCGAGGCGTTGACGAGGAAGGCAGTGGACTTGGTCTCGTGGTGGATGAAGTCGCCCTCGCCGAGCTTGTCCTCGATGAACTGGTCGGCGGTGCGCGCGTCGGGCACGCGGAGCAGCGCCTCGGCCAGCACCATCAGGGCGAGCCCCTCCTTGGTCGAGAGCGCGAACTCTCGCAGCATGTCCTCGACACCGCCAAGCCGGTCGTCGCGCTTGCGGATCGCCTCGATCAGCCGCGTCGCGGTGCGGTCGATCCGCGCCTCCTGCGGCGGGCCGAGATGCGAAGCGGGCAAGAGTCGCGCGGCAATCTCGGCATCATCGGGCGCATAGGGGGCGGTGAAGGGCGGCGGGATGTTCGGCATGGCGTGTCCTGTGGCTCAAATTCAGGATAAGGCCCGCTAGACCGTGGTTCGATAGACAAATTAGCCATTTTGCCTTAGGAAATAAAGATCATTGGTATATTGGCCACATAAAATATGGAACTCGATCGAATCGACCGGAAGATCCTCTCAATTCTGCAGCAGGACGGGCGCATCGCCAATGTCGAACTCGCCGAGCGCATCGGGCTGTCGCCGACCTCGGTCGGCGAGCGGCTGAAGCGGTTGCAGCGGGAGGGCTTTGTCGAGGGCTACGGCGCGCGGCTCAATCCGCACCGGCTCGGCCTGGGTCTTCTGGTGTTCGTCGAGGTGCTGCTCGACAAGACCACGCCGGACAATTTCGAGCGGTTCGCGCGCGCGGTGAAACTCGCACCCGAGGTGCTGGAGTGTCACATGGTTGCAGGAGGCTTCGACTATCTTGTGAAGGCGCGGCTTGCGGACATGACCGCCTATCGACGCTTCCTCGGCGAGACGTTGCTGTCAATGCCGGGCGTGCGCGAGACGCGAACCTATGCGGTGATGGAAGAGATCAAGCGCGACGCACCATTGCCGGTGGACTAACGAAGGGCCGTCGCGATTGTCATTGCTGTGGCGTTGAACGAGCGGTCTTCGCGGGAAAATAGCTCTCCGTGTGCAATCGCAACGCCTGTCGTCGAATGCACTGGCCGTCTTCTAAAATTTTTTTGGCCCGGCTCCCGGACAGATCCGGGAGGCAGCAAAGGCTGCCGGGCTTATACTTTGAGGTTCTCTGCGGAGGTCTTGCCCCGGTTTGCGATCTCTTCGTATTCCACCGTCTGTCCTTCGTTCAGGGACGACAGACCGGCTTTCTGCACTGCCGAGATATGCACGAACACATCCTTGCCGCCCGACGCAGGCTGGATAAATCCATAACCCTTCGTCGGGTTGAACCACTTGACCGTACCTTTAGCCATCACGTCTTCTCCGCGGGTCTTCCTCCGAGATCTCGAACCGCCAGTCCCCGCCAACCGGCCGGTTCGGTCCTAACAGGATACGCGGAATGTGGCCGGCTTGGTAGCTCAAACCATATCGGCATTTCGCCGAATTCCGCTCAACTTCGCAGCGTTTTTGCCGATTTTGCCCGTTTCGCGGTCAATTGATCGGCACGCCGCGCGCCATCCGTCAATAAGTCGCGGCCAGATAATCGACGATCTTGCCGACATCGGCATCGTCGATCGGGGCGCCATAGACCTTGATCATCTTGGTCACCTCGGCCTGCCAAAAACCTTTCTTGTCCTTCATCGGCGGCTGCGTGTTGACGTAATCGGCCGAGTGGCAGGCGCTGCAATTGCCCTGCACGACCTCGAGATTGGGGCCCGGCTTGAAGGCCGCGACCTCGTCGGGCGTCTTGTAGTTGAGCGGCGCTGCAAGTGCCGAACCGACCATTGCGGCGACGGCGAGTGAGATGGCGAGGAGAACGGTGCGCTGCATGATCATTCTCCCTCAGGCCACGGTGACGCGGACGGTTTCGACGACGTTGCGTAGATAACCCGCAGGGTTCCAGCGTGGCGCATCCGGCTGGGTCTCGCCGCCATTGCCGGTGGCGCGCACCTTGAGCTCGTGGGCGCCCGCCGCGAGCTTCACCGGCAGCTTCCATTCACGGAATGAGTATTTGCCGAGATCCTTGCCGAGCTTGGCGCTGACCCAGGTCTTGCCGCCGTCGGTGGAAACCTGGACGTCCTTGATGCCCTTGCCGCCGTCGAAGGCGATGCCGCGCAGCGTCGTGCCGCCGGCCTTCAGCTTGGCGCCATCGGGAACGCTGGTGATGAAGGACCGGATGGTGAAGCGGTTGATCGGGATCGTCGCCTTCGGCGCGGTGCCTGGCTCGACCGCATTATTCGGCGTATCCGGAATGCGATAGGCCGACTTCATCCAGAAGCCGTCATAGACATTGTCGATGACGGTGATCTCGTTGAGGTGCTTGACCCAGTAGGTGCCGTAATAGCCGGGGACGATCAGGCGCAGCGGAAAGCCGTTGAGGAACGGCAGGTCCTCGCCGTTCATGCCATAGGCCAGCATCACCTCGCCGTCGGTGGCATGATCGAGATCGAGCGCCTTGACGAAATCGGGCGTCTTGTCGCTGACGGGGCCGTCCATGCCGTTGAAGGTGACCTGCTTGGCGCCGCTCTGCACGCCCGCCATCTCCAGCACGGCCTTCAGCGGCACGCCACGCCAGCGCGCATTGCCCATCGCCCCATTGGCGAGCTGGCCACCGGCGACACGCGGCTCGGAGAAGCCGCGGCTGTTGCCGGAGCACTGGTTGACGGCGACGATCTCGGTCGCCTTCATTTTCCTGATGTCCTTGAGCGACAGCTTGAGCGGCTTGTCGACCTTGCCCTTGACCTCGAGCGTGAACTTGTCGGGATCCAGATTGTAGGGCAGGTCCGAGAGGTGATAGCGCACGAAGAACGCGTTATTCGGCGTGATCGGACCGTCGTTGAAGATCGCGAACGGCGTCTCGAGCTGCGGCGGCCGGCTGGTCAGGCCGATCATCGGCCGCTTCTGCGGATATTTCACCAGCGGCCGCTCGCCATTGGCGAAGGGAAGCGTGACGGTGTCGAGTGCCAGCGCCTTGGTGGAATTCAGTGTGGCCGCCATAGCGGCAAGGCCCGCTCCTTTGAGCAGGTCGCGTCGATCGAACATTCTCGTCTCCTCCCGGAGCTTTCGTTGGACAGCGGTCATCACCGCGATCCCGCGCTCATCTGTCGCAACGATTGAGATGAAGTCAATTCGTGCTTTCGCAGCAGGCCCATGTCGCTGCGTTGCAGCAACGCGGTGTTACGTTCGTAACGAGATTGCCGAGCTGTAGCCGCAGTGAAAGTGCACTCCCTCTCCCCGCAAGCGGGGAGAGGGTTGGGGTGAGCGACTGTGTTCGCTGTCAAGCGGGTTGCCATGGTGTTTTCGTCCTGATCATGACGTTGAGGATGGTCAGCAGCTTGCGGGCGACGGC